>JAZBOS010000044.1 GCA_036351255.1 Bacteroides sp. | reverse complement strand
GGGATTTTCCCTAGCATCTTAGGGGTTTAGACGGTGTTTAGTCGGTTTAAACCGTGTAAACACCGTCTAAACACCGTTTAAACCCATACCCTGATCCCCACTTGAAAGGGCCCCGGCCCCTCCCCTTAAACCTGCCAAAGTCTTGCCAAGGTCTTCTACGGCAAGGCCTCATCAGAGCCTGACAGGAGGAATGCACGAGCATGGTAAGACCGTGGTATAATGGGCAATGAAAAATGAAAAATGAAGAATTTAAGACAGGGATTGATGCTCAAAAAAAGGAGAGGATTCTTTGATCTCAGATCAACGATTAACGATTTTTGATTTATGATGGTTGGGGCTGGAACCTTAAACATTGAACCTTAAACCCGGAACCCGGAACTCCAAACCCCTAACCCCGAACCTCAAACCTTTATCCAACGGTCATTTCTCCCCGAAGGGGGGTCTGGAAGTATTTTTTCAAACGGTCGCTGGAGTAGTTATTCCCCAGGAGGTACATCAGTTTGGTAACAGCCGCCTCGGTGGTCATATCGTAGCCGCTGAGGACGCCCAGCTTTTGCAGGCCCTTGCCTGTTTCGTACTTGCCCATCTGCACGGCGCCGCCGCGGCACTGGGTGATGTTGCAAATCAACAATCCGTTTTTGATGGCCTTGCCAATGGCTTCCAGGAACCAGGGGGCCGTCGTGGCATTGCCCGAGCCATAGGTTTCCATCACCAGGGCCTTCAGGCCGGGAATACCCAGGATGGATTCCACCACCCTGGGGCTGATTCCCGGGAAGAGCTTCAGGATGGCGATGTTGGTGTCGAGGCTGGTAAAGATGCGAAACTCCTGCTCCTGGGGCTGATGGATGGACGGGAAGTCGTATTTGATCTCGACACCTGCGCGGGCCAGCACAGGGTAATTCACCGAGCGGAAGGCCTCGAAGTGCTCGGCATTGAACTTATGGGTGCGGTTGCCACGGTAGAGCTGGTATTCAAAATAAACACACACCTCGGGCACAATGGCACGGCCATCCTTTTTGGCTGCGGCGATCTCAATGGCGGTAATGAAATTCTCCTTGCCGTCAGTACGGATCATCCCGATGGGCAGTTGCGAGCCGGTAAGGATGACTGGCTTCGAGAGGTTCTCGAGCATAAAACTCAGGGCCGAAGCGGTATAGGCCATGGTATCGGAACCATGCAGAATGACGAAGCCATCGTATTGTTCGTAATGTTTCTCGATAAGCTGGGCCAGCCTGACCCATACCTCCGGGGTCATATTGCTCGAGTCGATGATGGGGTCAAAGGAGATGCTGCTGATCTGGCACTTGAACTTTTTGATTTCGGGGATCTGTTCGGTGAGGTGCGCAAAATCGAAAGGATTCAGGGTTCCGGTGGCGCTGTCTTCGACCATGCCGATGGTGCCGCCGGTATAAATGACCAGGATGGATGAATTGCTGCTCATTGCAAGAGATATTATTCAGTGAAATTTTTAAGTCGGAAAAGATTGATGGCGTTGCGTGTGGTCGCTTCGGCCACCTCCGCAGGAGATGTCTGTTTCAGTTCGGCCACTTTCCGGCCAATAAGCGGGATGTAAGCGCTCTCGTTGCGTTTGCCGCGATGGGGCACTGGCGAAAGGTAAGGCGCATCGGTCTCCAGAATGATGTGCTCAAGGCCCACCTCCTGCACCACGCGGGCCATGGGGCTGTTTTTATAGGTCACCACCCCGCCGATGCCCAGCAGGAAGCCCAGTTCAATGGCTTGGTGGGCTTGCTTTTCATCACCGGGGAAGCAATGAAAAACGCCCCTGAGCCCGCTTCCGCGGAAAGGCTCGAGCGCCTCAAAGATCTCTTCCAGTGCTTGGCGCGAATGGATCACAAGGGGCAGGTCGTATTGGATGGCCAGCTCTGCATGTCGCTGAAAAACAATCACCTGCTGTTGATAATAGGTCTTATCCCAGTAAAGGTCGATGCCCGTTTCACCCACCGCCACAAAGCCGCCTTTGGCAAGCCACTCCTCAACTTCAAGTATCTGCTGCGCATAATCTTCTTTCACGGAAGTGGGATGAAGGGCCATCATGGGCAGGCACAGTCCGGGGTAAGCCTCGGCATCGCGCATCATCGGCCCGATGGTCTTTTGATCGACATTGGGCATCAGCAGGGGCCTGACGCCAGCCTCCACCGAGCGTGCTATCATTGCCGGCCGGTCTTTATCAAATTCGGGCAAATAAATATGTACGTGGGTGTCGATCCAGTTCATGGCGCAAAATTAGGATAAAATACGGGATTAAGCATTCCCCGAAAGGGGGATTCAGAAACTTGAACGCATCCGGGGCAAGGTCAGGACAGAAAAAATTCGTATTATTGTCAGGCTTTGAAACACATACCCCGGCAATTATCTTAACTCAACAATAAAACCAAACATGATGAACGAAGAATTAATGAAAGCCTCCGTTATCGGCCTGCGCGATGCCATGGGCCTGAAACCCGAAGAAACCCTGCTGATCGTGACCGACGAAATCAAGCGTGAGATCGGCCTGGCGCTTCACGAAGCTGGCAAGGAGCTGTGTAAAGAAAGCATGCTCATCGAGATCCGCTCGCGTGAGATCAACGGGCAGGAGCCCCCTGCCGCAGTAGCTGCCATGATGAAGATGGTTGACGTGGTGGTTTGTCCCACGGCCAAATCACTGACCCATACCGACGCCAGGCGTGAGGCGGTAAAGGAAGGGGTACGCGTGGGAACTATGCCTGGAATCACCGTCGACATTATGTCGCGTTGCCTCAATGCCGACTTCGACAAGATCATTGACATGACCCATTTCATTGCCGACCAGTTGAAGGGAGTTAAGGTCATCCGTGTAGTGACCAAAGCGGGCACCGACATCAGCATGCCGGTGGAAGGCCGTATGATCATCCCCAGCACGGGTGTCCTGCGCGAAAAGGGACAAAGTGGCAATATGCCCTCGGGTGAAGTTTACCTGGCGCCCGTTGAAGGGCAATCGAACGGCAAGGTAGTGATCGATGGCTCGATGGCTGGCATCGGGATGATCAGCACCCCCATTGCCGTGCAGGTGGTGGATGGATTTGCCGAAGAAATCACCGGTGGCGAAGAAGCCCAGCGCCTCATCGCCCTGCTCGACAAGTCGGGACGCGAAGCCCGCGCAGTGGCTGAGTTTGGCATTGGCACCAACTACAAGGCAAAACTCACAGGACAAATCCTGGAAGACGAAAAAGTGTTTGGCACCATTCACGTCGCCTTTGGCAACAACATCACCATGGGAGGGACCATTGCAGTGAACAGCCACCTCGACGGACTGGTCAAGCAGCCCGACGTGTATTTTGATGAAAAGTTGATCATGAAGGAAGGAAAACTGCTTAATTTCGAAGTTTAAAATGAAAAAATAAAAGTGAAAAATGAAAAATGTCCCCCATGGATTCATTCTTCATTTTTCACTTTTCACTTTTCATTTAATTAAATTTTTCCTTCACTCCTTTCAGCATCACTTCGGTCATTCGTTCCAGGTCGAAGGTAGCCTTGAGTCCCCAGTCGTGGGTGGCAACGCTATCGTCAATGCTCTGGGGCCAGCTTTCGGCAATGGCCTGGCGGAAGTCGGGGTTATAGGTAATTTCAAACTCCGGGATGTGTTTTTTGATATGGTTCGCCACCTCTTTGGGGCTGAAACTTATACCAGCCACATTATAGCTTGAGCGGACGGAAATCTGAGAGTCATCGGCTTCCATCACGCCAATGGTGGCCTTGATGGCATCGTCCATGAACATCATGGGCAGATAGGTATCTTCTGCCAGGAAGCATTCATACTTTCCGTTGCGGATGGCTTCGTAAAAGATCTCAACGGCATAATCGGTGGTGCCGCCACCGGCTTCTGTCTTGTAACTGATGAGGCCGGGATAACGCAGGCTCCGGGTTTCCACACCATAACGCTCGAAATAATACTGAAGCCAGCGTTCACCGGCCAGCTTGCTGATGCCATACACGGTATTGGGCTCCATCACGGTGAACTGGGGCGTGTTGACCTTGGGTGTGGTGGGGCCGAATACGGCAATGGAGCTGGGCCAGAAAATCCGCTTAAGGTTGAGTTCACGGGCCATCTCAAGCACGTTGAGCAAGCTCTCCATATTGATATGCCAACTGGCCAGAGGCTTTTTCTCGGCGTTTCCCGAAAGGATGGCAGCCAAATGATAGATCTGTGTGATCTTGTTGCGGCTTACGGTGCCAAACAGGCGGTGGGTGTCGAGCACATCAAGGATCTCGAAGGGGCCGCCCTCGGTGATCTCTTTACTGGCTGGCTTGATATCAGTAGCCACCACGTTTTCGTCGCCATACAATTTTCGCAGTTCCAGGGTCAGTTCTGAGCCGATTTGCCCGGCACATCCTATTACGAGAATCTTTTCCATATAAAGGTGAGTTTGTGAGTGGGTGATTTTTGCGGCAAAGATAGGAAAAGTGGGGAGATGGAGAAAGACTGGGGAGTGAAAAAGAGTTGTTATGGCTGGCAGGGTTGTCTTAGTTGTCATTGTTGCGTAGGTTGCATGGGTTGTATTGATTGATGGGTAATGGGGTAAAAAAGCAAGGGTGGCTTGTTATGAAAATTTAGCTTGTTTAGGCGGGGCATTTTCGCTAATTTTGCTGATTGTCTGATAAGAAAAAAAGGATGGACAGTTTCATTATTTCTGCAAGAAAATACCGGCCGGTGACTTTTGATACCGTTGTTGGTCAAAAATCAATTACCAACACGCTGAAAAATGCCATTCGCAACGATCACCTGGCCCAGGCATTCCTGTTCACCGGCCCCCGTGGGGTGGGGAAAACCACCTGCGCCCGCATTCTTGCCAAGACCATCAATTGCGAGAACCTCAACGAGAAGATAGAGGCCTGCGATCAGTGCGAGCCGTGCAAGGCCTTCAACGAATCGAGCGCCTTCAACGTGCACGAGCTGGACGCCGCCTCCAACAACTCGGTAGATGACATCCGCAAACTGGTGGATCAGGTACGCATCCCCCCGCAGATCGGGAAATATAAAGTGTATATCATCGACGAGGTGCATATGCTCTCTCAGGCTGCCTTCAACGCCTTCCTGAAGACCCTCGAAGAACCGCCCAAATACGCTAAGTTTATCCTGGCCACCACCGAGAAACACAAGATCATCCCCACCATTCTTTCGCGCTGCCAGATATTCGACTTTGCCCGCATCACGGTAGACGACATTGCCAAGCACCTGCATTTTGTCGCTGAGAACGAAGGCATCAACGCCGAGCACAACGCCCTTCACATCATCGCCCAGAAAGCAGATGGCGCCTTGCGCGATGCCCTCTCCATCTTCGACCAGATGGTGAGCTTTTCAGGCAACCACCTAACCTACAAGCAGGTGATCGAAAACCTCAATGTGCTCGATTACGACTATTATTTCAGGGTCACCGACATGCTTTTGCAGGGGCAGTCGACAGAGATCTTGCTGCTGATCAATGAGATCATTTACAAGGGCTTTGAAGGCTCGGAATTCATTGGCGGCTTTGGCGAACATTTGCGCAACCTACTCATCAGCCAGAACCCAGCCACCGTGCAGCTTATTGAAGTCAGTGACGACATCCGCGAGCAATACCTGAACCAGTCCAAGGCCTGCAGCCCCGAGTTCCTGCTGAAAGCCCTGGAGATCAACACCCAGGCGGACCTGAATTACAAGGAAAGCAACAACAAACGCCTGACCCTGGAACTGGCCTTGCTGCAAATGGCAGCACTGGTGAAAAAAAAAAGCCCTGATCTGATCGAGGAAAAGCCCGAGCTGGTAGCCCCGGGAGCCACCCCCAGGGCAGCGGCACCTAGCCCTGTGGTAGCTGCACCGGCAGCGTCTTTGGGTGCGAAATCCGCAGAAAAACTCGTCACCGAACCTTTGCCTTCTTTCTCTGAGGCACAGCGCGAAGAAGAAGAGCCTGCTGTTCCATCAAGGCCTACCATTGAGGAAAAGCCTGTACCTGCCAGGCAGGCCTACCGGCCCCTCAGCCTGAAAATCCACGACAAACCTGAACCGGAAGCTGAAGAGGATGAAAAGGAAGAGATCATCGAAGATCAGCCACAGGATTCCATATCCCTCAACCAGTTTCTGGAAGCCTGGAAAACCCTGGCCAACACTTTTAAGGAAGAAAGCCAAAGCCTGCATGTGGCCATGACCAATTACGAACCTACCATCAACCCGGCTGGAATGATCAAGCTTAAGGTCGATAATGCCATTCAGGAGAACCTGATCCACGAACGCAAGGCTGAGTTACTTGGATACCTGAGAAAAGAACTGAACAACTATGCCATACAGCTGGAAACCAGTATTATGGAAAACCAGCAGCAACAGAAAGTTTATCTCCCGAAAGAAAAGCTGGAAAAATTCATTGAAAAAAATCCAGAAATTGAAAGATTACGGAAGGATTTAGATCTCGATTTAATATACTAACACGTAATATTTTTATAAATTTGCGCCTCTAATCGGGACAAATCAAAGAAATAACCCAATAATTCACTTTTGTAAACTTAATTCCAATCATGAAAAAGATCAGTTTAAGCATGCTATTGGGCCTCATGTCACTGGTGTTGTTCTCCTTCACCAGTAAGGGTCAGGACATCCGTATCGATTTTACGGAATACACCCTCGACAATGGCCTTCACGTTATCCTGCATCAGGATAACACTACGCCAAACGTAGTGGTGAATATTATGTACCATGTGGGGGCAAAGAATGAGAGCCCTGACCGCACGGGGTTTGCACACCTTTTTGAGCACCTGATGTTCGAAGGTACCAAAAACATCGGCCGCGGAGAATTTTCAGAAATCGTTGAAAAAGCAGGAGGAACCCTGAACGCAGGAACCAGCTTCGATTACACCTTGTATTATGTAATGCTTCCCTCCAATCAGCTTGAGCTGGGCCTTTGGCTGGAATCGGAGCGCTTGCTGCATCCCAAGATCGACTCCATCGGTATCGCAACCCAGAAGAGTGTTGTGACCGAGGAGATGAAGCAGACCCGCGACAACCAACCTTACGGACGCTTGCTGCACGAAACCCTTAAAAGGGCCTACAGCGTTCACCCCTACCGCTCAGATATCATCGGCCAGGATGAACACGTCCGCAATGCCACAGATGAAGATATCCTGAATTTCCACGATATGTTCTATGTGCCTAATAATGCTGTTTTGGTGGTTTCGGGCGACATTGAAGTTGAGAAAACCAAAGAACTGGTTAAAAAGTATTTTGGTGACATTCCTAAAGGAACAAAAGAGATTTACCGTCCCAGCATTGTTGAGCCATTCCGCACAGCAGAGATCCGCGATACGGTATATGACAATGTTCAAATGCCCATGATTATCCAGGCATATCCACTGCCGGCCCAGGGTACTAAAGACTACTATGCCATGGAGATGTTAAGCTCATTGCTGTCAAGCGGACAAAGCAGTCGCATGTACAGAAGACTTGTAGACGAAGAGCAAACGGCCATGATGGTCAATGCCATTCCTTTAGGGCTGGAAGATCCCGGCCTGAACATCGTTCTGGCCTTTCCAAATATGGGCATTGATCCAGAAGTGTTGGAACAGGGTATCAATGAGGAACTTGAAAAAGTTAAAAATGAACTGATCACCGAGGAAGAAATGCAGAAACTCAAAAATCAGTTTGAGAGCCGATTTGTGAATAGCAATACTACCATAGCCAGCAGGGCTAACAATCTGGCCAACTATTATACCTTTTACGGGGATGCCAACAGGATCAATACCGAGCTGGATAATTACCTTGCGGTGACCCGCCAGGATATTCAGCGTGTAGCCAACGAATACCTGAAGGAAGAACGCAGGGTGGTATTGTATTATATGCCCAAAGCCCAATAAATTAGCAACCATTGAAAGAATAATGATATGAAAAAGATTTTTTCGTTCCTGTTTTTAAGTTTTATCATTGCATTATCGGTTAGTGCGCAACTTGACCGCAGCCAGCGCCCTGAACCGGGCCCCGCACCAGTGATCCAACTGGGTGATTTCGATACCTTCACCCTGAGCAATGGCCTCCAGGTGATTGTGGTCGAAAACCGCAAAGTACCTGTTGTTTCATTTCAGCTTTCCCTTAACATCGACCCCATCATGGAAGGGGATGCCACTGGCTATGTGGATATGGCCGGCACTTTAATGAGCGAAGGCACTAAGAACCGCAGCAAACAAGAAATTGCTAAAGAAATTGATTTTATCGGGGGTAACCTCAGCACTTTTTCTACGGGAATGTTCGGCTCTTCCCTGAAACGTCATCAGGCAACCCTCCTGGATCTGATGTCCGACGTGCTGATGAACCCTACTTTCCCTGAGGAAGAACTGCAGCGCAATCTTACCCAAAGCAAATCGGCGCTTGAGGTCAGCCGCAATGAAGGAAACTTTATTGCAGGCAACGTGGCAAGGGTTGCTGCCTATGGTTCAAACCACCCTTATGGGGAGGTGACCACTCCGGAATCGCTCGACAACATCAACAGGGATTTATTGGTGAATTATTATCAAACTTACTGGAAGCCCAATGTGGCCTATCTGGTGATCGTTGGTGACATTGATAAAAAGGAAGCTAAGAAACTTGCCAAGAAATACTTTGGCAAATGGAAAAAAGGCGATGTCCCCGAAATGACTTATCCCACCCCTGTTGCTCCCGAAGGAAACCGGGTGGCTATTGGTAACCGTGCCGGCGCGGTACAGTCAATGGTGTATGTAACTTATCCTGTTGAACTGACTCCCGGCCATCCCGACGTCATTAAAGCCAATGTGATGAATGCAATCCTGGGCGGCGGAGTCTTCTCCGGACGTCTGATGCAAAACCTGCGCGAAGATAAAGGTTATACTTATGGTGCCCGCTCCAACCTTTCGCCCGATGAAGTGGTAGGACGGTTTACCGCAAGCACCGAAGTCAGAAACAGCGTTACCGACAGCACCGTGGTAGAAATCCTGGGCGAGATGAGACGTCTGATCAGTGAACCTGTTTCAGAAGAAAGCCTTCAACAGCTTAAAAACTTCATGAACGGCAGTTTCGCGCGTTCGCTGGAAAGCCCCCGCACCATTGCCAACTTCGCCCTTAACATCAAACGCTACAACCTGCCCGAAGATTATTATGCCACCTACCTTGAGAAGCTGGCTGCAGTTAGCGTGAGCGACGTACAGGCCATGGCTGCAAAATACCTGAAGCCCGACAACGCCATCATTGTGGTGGCTGGCAATCGCGATGAAGTGGCTGGCAGTCTTGAAAAGTTCAGCACCACCGGCAGCGTTGAGTTTTTTGATGCCTTTGGACGCCCGGTAGAGGCACCCAAGGCTGTTACCGGTGAGGTCAATGCCAAACAGGTTATTGCAGCCTACGTTTCTGCCATTGGCGGATATGCAAACGTTGAAGGGGTGGAAGACGTTACCATTACCATGACCGCCAACGTGCAGGGGATGACCATTGAAGCCGTAAACAAGCAGAAGTCTCCCGACCTTTTCTACTCAGCGATAAGCATGGGTGGCAATATCATCCAAAAGCAGGTTTACGATGGCACCCGCGGAAAAGTAAGCGCCATGGGCCAGTCGCAGGATATTACCGGCGACGCGCTCACAGAACTGAAACTCCAGGCTGCCCTGTTCCCTGAATTGCGCTATGATGAACTGGGGTACCAGATGGAATTAGCTGGAATTGAAGATCTTGACGGTCAGGAGGCTTACCGCATCCGCTTCACCAGCCCCAGCGGCTCGGTGCGCAACGAATATTTCAGCGTTGAAAACGGGCTGCGCCTTAGCACGCAAATCAGCCAGGAGTCACCAATGGGTGACATGACCGTGGTGACCAATTATGCTGATTACCGTGAAGTGAACGGGGTGTTGTTCCCCTTTACCATAAAACAGCAGCTTGGCCCCCAGATGCTCGACATGAAAGTAACCAGCGTTGAGGTCAATACAGGCCTTGGCGAAGACGCCTTCCTGGTGGAATAAGGTTTAAGAATCGATATAAAAGAGCGTCCCAGACTTTGGGGCGCTTTTTTTATTCATCCGCCTTAAAAGGGTTTTTGCAGAAACCACATATCTTTATACCTTTGAACAACAACCCGCTACCTCACGGGTCAACAAAGGCATCATTACATGACAAAAACCAAAAAGAGCCTGGGCGAAAGGATTCTCAAAGGGATCCATTTCCTGGAGAAGGATATTTGGCAGATTCCCCTGCGCGAGCTTCCACGCCGTAAATACGTGCTCATCAAGCATCTCAGGATATTCATGCTGGCTTTAAGGGGCTTCAACGAAGACAAGGTGGCCATGCGGGCCTCTGCCCTCACCTATTACACCCTTTTCAGCATCGTTCCTTTCGTGGGTCTTGCTTTCGGTATTGCGAAAGGTTTCGGCCTCGACGCCTTTCTGGAGAATCAACTGGAAACAGCATTGTCAGGCAGGGAAGAAGTGCTTCACTGGATCCTCAGCTTTTCCAAATCCATTCTGCAGACCACCAGTGGTGGCCTGGTGGCAGGCGTGGGCCTCATCATCTTGCTATATACCATCTTCCAGGTGATGCGCAACATTGAGCTTTCCTTCAATGACATATGGCAGGTCAACAAAGCGCGCGACTGGACCCGCATGCTGAGCGATTACTTTGCCATGATGTTCATCACACCCCTCTTCCTGATCATGTCGAGTGCGGCAACGGTGTTTATTAACACCCAGGTCAGCCAGTTCAGCAACAATCTTGAGTTTCTTAGTTTTTTAAGCCCGGTGCTGCTTTTTCTGGTCCGGCTGGTGCCCTATCTGCTGATCTGGCTTATGCTTTCCATCCTATACATGGTGATGCCTAACACCAAAGTGAAATTCAGTTCAGCCCTTGTGGCAGGTATCATTGCCGGTACCCTCTTCCAGCTGGTACAGTGGGGATATATCTTTTTCCAGATCGGGGTTTCACGCTATAATGCCATTTATGGTAGTTTTGCTGCCCTGCCACTGCTGCTGATGTGGATGCAGATCAGCTGGCTTGTGGTTTTGCTGGGTGCCGAAATTTCCTATGCCTACCAAAATGTCGAGAACTATGAATTCGATGTGGAGTCGCAAAATATCAGTTTTCTGAACAAGCAGATCATCTCTGTATACGTGATGCTTATGCTGGTCAGCCATTTCAAGAATGGCCTGCCGCCGCCCGATAGCTCGCAGATCGCCCATAAGCTTGAAATTCCCAACAAACTGGTGCGCTCTGTTTTGAACGACCTTGGCGATGTGAACCTGGTAAGCGAAGTACAACTCGAAAACAACAAGGACACTGGCTATCAGCCTGCACTCGACATCAACCAGATTTCTCTGCAACTGGTGCTTGAACGCCTCGAAAGAAGGGGTATTGACTTTATGGTGGTGAAAAAGACCAAATCCCTTGAACAGATCAGGGAGGCCTTGACGGCTATCGGGAAGAAAATTGAGACCTCAGATCACAACCTGCTGCTGAAAGACCTGGAATCAATCGAAGCTTAACCTTTTATCACGTCTGCCCTCATAATTCCTGAACCAGGCAAAGAGTGCGATGAGTAAAACCACGCTTACCAAAACATAATATATGGTGCCCGCCCCCATTCCCACCTCTTCAATGTCTATTTTGATGTAGCCGTTAAAGTGCAGATAATAAAAGATCACGGCTGCTGCATTGTTAAAGAAATGAGCAAAGACCGGCACCCAGATATTGCGGCTCCAGACGAACATATATCCCAGCAGCAGGCCAAGCAACAGGCGTGGAAGGAATCCGAAGAACTGCAGATGCATAGCGCTGAAAAGCAAGGCAGAGGCCCAAACGGCAAGGTGCATATTTCCAAACCACTGCTTCAATACCCGCAGCACAATGCCCCGGAAGATAAACTCTTCGCCAATGGCCGGAATGACGGCGATCATAAACAGGTTGAACAACAGGGCCTGCCACGAACTCACATCCAGGAACATTTTAGTCACCTCCTCGGCCCCTTCTTCGGCCGTACGCATCCATTCCTCCAAACCTTCAAGAAAAGGTGGCAGATCAAGCTTCAGGTTTACCTCCATCAAATAATTGACCAATGGCAGGGCGGCGAGCATGATCACGGCAGATATCAAAAGCGACTGCCAGAAGGGACGTTTCCATGCCTTAAGATACAGCAAGGGCCGGCGCCCCACCAGGAAGGCAAAGGCCAGTGCAGGAACCACAAAGAGGCCAATGTGGCTCAGGGTCTGGAAATACCTGCTGAAGTTAAGGTTCTCGCTCAGATCGAGCCCCTCACCCTGGAGCACCAGGCTGGTGATATCCTGCCCGAAAAATGGAATGGCTACAAGCAAGCCAATAATCAAGGTGATGAATATACCAGCAAGGGCCAGCAAGGCCAGTAAGATCAGTTTTGCAGCAGGATGTGCCCCGCCCAGTACTCCCCTGTCTTCCATGTGAACGTTTTAGTTTATTTTTGTAAGCTTTACGGGCGGTAAAAATACTAAAACTTACTGAATATCTTGAAAGCCACAACTGAGCCATATAACATTCTGCAGCCACGCAAATTCGGCACTGTCAGCTTCAGGCGGCAGCCGCTGATCCTGGCGCCCATGGAGGATGTCACCGATCCCCCGTTCCGCATGCTCTGCAAGGAAATGGGTGCCGACTGGGTCTATACCGAGTTTATCTCTGCCGACGGCCTGATCCGCGATGCGGACAAAAGCCTCCAGAAACTCGACATTAATGAAGCAGAACGCCCTGTAAGCATCCAGATCTTTGGGGCCCATATTGAAGCGATGGTAGAGGCTGCAAAGGTGGCAGCAAGTGCCAGGCCCGATTTTGTCGACATCAATTTCGGCTGCCCGGTGCGTAAGGTCGCTTCCAAGGGCGCTGGCTCAGGCATCATGAACGATGTGCCGAAAATGGTGGAGATGACCCGACGCATCGTTCAGGCCATCAACCTGCCCGTTACCGTGAAGACCCGCCTGGGTTATGACCAGAAAAGCAAGAACATCGTGGATATTGCCGAGCGCCTGCAAGACTGTGGCATTGCTGCCCTGGCCATCCATGGACGTACCCGCTGCCAGCTTTACGGGGGGCAAGCCGACTGGAGCCTCATCGGGGAGGTTAAAAACAATCCCAGGATGCACCTCCCCATCATTGGCAATGGCGACATCATCCATCCTGAAATGGCCCTGAAAGCCCTGAACGACTATGGGGTGGATGGCATCATGGTGGGAAGGGCGTCCATAGGCAATCCCTGGATATTCAGGGAGATCAGCCAATACCTCGATGCCGGAAAGATCCCCCCACCCCCCGACATGCAGGAAAGGCTTGCTATCTGCCGGAAACACATCGAAAAGTCGGTGGAATGGAAAGGTGAAAAGCTGGCCCTGTTTGAAATGAGGCGACATTACAGCCACTACTTTAAGGGCATATACAACTTCAAGCCTTACCGGATGCGGCTGGTCACCGCTCCCAGTCTTGAAGCATTGTATAGCGTGCTTGATGAGATTGCAGCCACAGATTTTACAGCAGATCATCCAGCTCGGGACGGAGCTGGTAATGCCAGTTAAACAGGTCGGCCACCTTCAGCTTCGTCAGGTCAAGCCACACAGCCTTCAAACCCGCTTTCCTGGCCCCTTCCACGTGTTGCAGTGAATCGTCAATAAACAGTGTCTCCGCTCCCTCCAGCTCATTCTCCCTCAGTATCAGCTCATAAGCTTCTCGTTCAGGCTTCCTGAAACCAATCCGGTATGAAAGATAGGTCTTCTCAAACAAGTGATCGATGTCGTCAAGACCCAGACTTTCCTTAAGATGTTGCTGAAATACGGGGTAATTGATGGCATTGGTGTTGCTCAGCAGGAAGAGGCGGTAATGGCTCCTGAGGCCCTCGAGCAAGTCGATGCGGTGGGGCGGAAAATCGAGTAGCATAGCATTCCAGGCATCATCAATCTGCTGGTCGCTAAACTGCATCCCTGATAAGCGGCGGATTTCATTGCGAAAGCCTTCCGGGCTGATCTCTCCCCGGTCGAAACGGTCGAATAAATGATTTTGTGAAGCCTGCGAAAATAGCCTGTCAAAATCCTTTATGCCAAGGTTTTTAAATGCATCGAGGGATGCCTGGTAATTGATGTTGAAAAGTACCCCGCCCAAATCGAACACGATGTTGCGGATGTTTTCCATAGCGCAAAAAAAAGCAAAAATGTTGGAGTCAATCGGGTTAATTGCGTAAATTTGCAGACCCAAATCAAAAGGCAAAGATACGCCTTTTCCAGGGCCCATAGCTCAGTTGGTTAGAGTAGCTGACTCATAATCAGTTGGTCGCTGGTTCGAGCCCAGCTGGGCCCACAGAAAATCAGCCACTTCGCAGCTTAAACTGTAAGTGGCTGTTCTTTTTTGGGTCTCTCCTATTCCTTCCCAATCATCACCTCGGTCGACTTAATGACCGCAAACACCGTATCACCGGCTTTCAGGTCAAGCTCCTTTACACTGTCGATGGTGATCATCGAGTTGAGGATGTTGTCGTTGCCAATGTCCACCTGAACTTTGGCCATTACGCTTCCGATCACAATATTGGTAATGGTCCCCTTGATTTGATTACGTGCACTCAGTTTCATTTCAATCTTTTTTTTGATAATTATAAAGGATAAACAAGTGGAGGAGGGAAAAAGTTCTTTATACGCTTTGCCCAATTTAGGATCCCTCCGAACTGCCTGGCTGGATTTCCTTTTGGTTTATCTCTGACCATAAAAGGTATAAATATTTTAGGGAGAAAAGGTTCTTACAACAGGATACAAATCCAGAAAATACCCCTTATCATTTTTTAAAAACCAGGGACCTCGCTCATAGTTAATACGGAGTTTATTCGGTATAAACCGTACAAACTCCGTATTAACTCCGTATTAACTATTAGAATGGTATGATTTTTCAACCTTCCTGCAATGATCCAAATCTTTATCACAAACAGAAATTTTAATCGGGATATTTGACATAAAACATTGTTTATTAATTATCTATGAAATAAATAAACAGCCTTGACATGAAATCTTCCAAGAAAAAATGCCATTCTTGCGGTTATTTTTCCAAAAGCTAAAACGAATCCAGATAGTAAGCCGGGAATTAAAAAACCTGGGCGCTTAAAATACTCCGGATTTGGGATTATAAAAAATCTTTCAGATGTTTCAGCAGCATTTCCCCGGCATCATCGAGGCTGTGGCCGAAGGTGATGATGCCTTCGGGATGCCCGCCCATCAACAGGATCTTTTCCTTTTCCAGGGCGCTTTCGCGGAAAATAAGCAGAATCTCACGGGCCATGGCGGGAGTGCCGTAACTTACTTCTATGCCCGTAGTGGGAAATTTTTCAATAAGGAAATTCCAGGCTTGCGGGTGGTGCACATGAATGACCGCTTGGGTTTCGGGCGAGGCTTGATAAATCACCGCGTGCGAAAGCGACTCGGAAGAAGCTATGACGGGCCCCCTGCATTCAAGGCTATTTTGCTCAAGGTCGAATGCATTCACCCACACAAAATGCCGCTCATCAAGTATTGGAAGTCCGCCGGTGGCCGAGCCGGTGATGACAAAGCCCTGAGCGGGGTGGCGGATGCTGAGGTTTCCAAAACCGATGCCATTGTCGTACATCCCGATCAGGCCAAGGTCATACAACTTTTGTCGCCAGGAGTTCAGTTCATTAAGCATCTCACCGGGCAAGGGATCGGCCTTTATCCAATGACAATTGAACTTGATGTAGCCTTCGTCCATATCAGTGTTTCCTTTCGGGAAATAAAGGGAGGATGCTTTGTTTGTCGGGCTTGCAGATGCCCCTTTCGGTAATGAGGGCGGTGACCAGTCGTGCGGGGGTGACATCGAAGGCATAGTTTGCGGCGGGACTGCCTTCGGGGGCCAGCAAAACTTTTTTTATGTCCCCATCACAAAGCCCCTCAATATATTTCACTTCCTCAGCGCCCCGCTGCTCGATGGGGATCTGCCGCAGCCCATTTTCCAATTGCCAGTCAATGGAAGAAGAAGGCAGGGCTACATAAAATGGAATCCCGTTATCCTTGGCGGCCAGGGCCTTCAGGTAAGTGCCTATCTTATTGGCGACGTCGCCCGTATGGGTGGTGCGGTCTGAGCCGACGATGACCAGGTCGACCATCCCGTGTTGCATCAGGTGTCCGCCGGCATTGTCGGTGATGATGGTATGAGGCACCCCCTGCTGCCCCAGCTCCCAGGCGGTCAGGCTGGCGCCCTGGTTGCGCGGACGGGTCTCATCGACCCAGACGTGGACACCAATTCCCTTTTCCAGGGCCGCATAAATGGGCGCGGTGGCCGTGCCATAATCCACAAAGGCCAGCCAGCCGGCATTGCAGTGGGTCAGGATATTCACAGGGGCTCCGGCTTTTTTCCGGCTTATTTCCTCCAGGAGGGGTAAGCCCCGGGTGCCGATCAGGCGGCAGCTCTCCGCATCGCTGTCAGCAATGGCCTTTGCGGTCTGTAAGGCAATGGCCCTTTTCCCGGAAGGGGTCCCCCCTGCCTGCAGGGCTTCCAGTTGTTGCGCTACTGCCCAGGCAAGGTTAACGGCTGTGGGGCGGGTAGCGTTCAGACGTTCAGCGGCCTCCTTCATGTAAAGGTCGAAAGAAACATCTTCCGGGGCTTCCAGTGCGGCCAGGTACATTCCGAAACCTGCGGCGGCCCCAATAAGGCCTGCACCCCGAACATGCATATCACGGATGGCGATCAGGACATCCTTCAGCGAGCGAAGGTCCTCCACTACAAATCGGTGGGGCAGAAAACGCTGGTCGATGGCCCGGATCACCCGTTCGTCGGTTTCACTGACCCAAATCGTGCGATAATGTGTCCCGTTTACATTCATAACCGGAAGTTAACATTTGTGTTTCAAATCCCTTTCATGGCCAGCCAATGCGGGGCTTATTCATCTTCGGCAAAAGTCAGGACATAGTGGTTGTTGTCGAGGATGGAAAACTCGGTAGCCCCGTAAAAAGTGGTCTCCAGCCCTTTCAGGACGGTCACCTGATCTTTGATGCTCTCAAGGAATTCCCTGATGTTTTTCACCTTGATGTAAAACAGTAAGGAGCCGCCATCCTGGCGGCTTATTTCGGGCAATTCTTCACCCAGGCTTTCGAAAGTCTGGAACATTAAGGTCACTTCGCCCCAGGTCATCATCGCCCATACCAGGTCACCGGATTCGGGCACTGTAGCCGTAAGGCTGAAACCCAGCTTCTGGTAAAAGGCAATGGTTGCGGGCAGGTCTTTCACAAAGATGTTAGGAGAAATGCTTTCCATTTTGGTCATATCATCGTTTGTTTACAAAATTGAAATTGGCGGATTCAGAAAGCCCCGAAATTTGAAGCCCGGGGAAGGCATCCAAAAGAAAGAACGGGCTCAGTCAGGAAAATGGAAAAGATTGCCAAACTGACAGCCTAATAACAAATATAGGGATAATTGGCATCCGCTTCTGATTTGGGCACTGTATTTGCCTTTGAAGGAAATAGCATATAGCCTTAATCAAAGGCCGGAACCCTGAACAAATGGCGCTTTCGGCTTGTTGACCATTCAATATAAATAAACTTGCCTTCAATGAAAAAATCCCTGTTCATTCTTGCTTTTATCATCATCGGGCTGGTTCAAACCGGCTGCAAGGAAGTTGGCAAAACCTCGTCCAATAACCAATTACCTGTGGGCGACACCAGCCGCAACGCCCTCGATTGGCAAGGCACTTATTTCGGCATCCTGCCCTGCGCCGATTGCGAAGGCATTGAAACCGTCATCAGGCTGGCCTATGACAACACCTATGTAATGCAAACGAAATACCTGGGCAAGGATGAGCAGGTCATCGAAACCAGGGGCAGTTTCACCTGGAATGAAGCAGGCAGCAAGATCACCCTCGATCAGGCTGAGGGCGCTTCCGTTTCAGGCCATTACCAGGTGGGGGAAAACCAGTTATTTCATTTGGACCTCGAAGGCAATCGCATCACCGGCGAACTGGCAGCCAACTATGTACTGCCCAAAGTGACTGAAAGCCTTTCCGGAAGGACCTGGAGGCTCATTGAAGTCAAAGGAACCCCTTTTGAAATGAAGGATGCTTACTTCCACATTCCCATCCTGATCTTCAACGAGGAAGAAGGCCGTTTTGCGGGCAATGCAGGCTGCAACAACCTGATGGGAAGCTATGAACTGAATGACAGCAATGGCATCAGGATGTCAGAAGTGGCTTCCACCCTAATGGCTTGTCCCGATATGGAACTAGAGCAAACATTCCTTGAACTGGTAAAATCAGTTGAAACCTATCAGCTTGGCTGGGACACCCTGAGCCTGAGCGGGAAAAAGGACGCTCCCCTCCTGCGCTATGCGGCTGATTACCTTTTGAAAGTCCAATAATTTTTCAGGCTTCATTACCTTTACGGAAAAAAATTTTATGAAAAACCTGCTTCTTTCCTTTTTCCTTATGCTCTTTGCATTTGTTTCCTGTTCTGATGACGATGGGCCGGATGTACCGGAAGGGCCGGTGCTGGAAATCAAAGGCGCGGATATTTCTTTCCTTCCCGAGGTGAGGCAAAGCGGTGTGGTGATTCGCAACGCCGACGGGCAACAGGAAGATATGCTGGTTACCCTAAAAAATGCCGGGGTGAATGTCATCCGCCTGCGGCTTTGGAAGGATCCGGAAAGTCCTGCCTCAGGCTTTGCCACGGTAAAAGCCCTGTCGCAGGAAATCAAAGAAATGGGAATGAAAGTGATGATCGCCCTGCATTACAGTGACACCTGGGCGGACCCAGGGCACCAGACCAAGCCCGCGCAATGGGAAGGCATCACATACGAACAACTGAAGGATAGTGTTTATGCCTATACCGCGATGGTGGCCAGTGAGATCCAGCCCGAATACATCCAGATCGGCAACGAGATCAATGGCGGGCTGTTGTGGCCCGAAGGGCGATATGACCAGCCTGAACAGATGCGCGAGCTGATCAACCGCGGTATACAGGCCGTCAGGGATCAAAGTCCCTCCTCAAAAATCATCCTGCATTATGCCGGGCATGAATACGCCAGCAATTTTTTCTCAAACTTCACTTCCCTCGATTACGACATCGCAGGGATATCCTATTATCCCTACTGGCACGGCAAAGATCTTATTGCCTTGCAGGCCAGCCTCACTGAAATCGCCAACCAGACAAGTAAACCCGTTTTCATTGCCGAGACCGCCTACCCCTTTACGCTGGAGTGGAATGACTGGACCAACAATATAATCGGGCAAAGCAATCAACTATTAAGCGAATTTCCTGCCACCCCCGAAGGTCAGCAGGCCTATGTAAAGCGTATCAAGGAGCTGATGCTGGATGTGGAAGATGGCCAGGGATTTTGTTACTGGGGCGCAGAATGGATCAGCTATATGGGTGAGAACTCCACCAATGGCTCCACCTGGGAAAATCAGGCCTTCTGGAATTTCAGCAACAGGGCACTTCCCGTTCTTGAGATATTTGCAGATTAACTATTCTTGATGAATTACCTTGTTGAAATGAAGCCAAGGTTATTTTGAAAAAAAGAAGAGGGTCACTTCTTTAGGGAAGGCCTCTTCTTTTTCAGGGGAAACAAGGAACGGGAATTCAATTATTCTTTCTTCTCTTCTTTTTTCTCTTCTTTCATATATTCCTTTCCATCGGCATGAAAAGTCCAGGTAAAAAGACCCTTTTCTTCAGATCTCATCATTACCTTATAAATCTTTTCACCATTTGGCAATACTTTTACCTCTGCAGAAACCAGAGTTACATCTGGTTGGCCATTTTTGGCCGCTTTGGTAACAGCATCGGGAAGGAGGCTTACATCTATTTCAGTAAAACATTCCCTGTCCTGATAAGCCTGAGATTGTTCCTGAAAAGACTCGTTGGAAAAAGCATCGAAAGCATTGGAAGCTAGGCCTGTTAAACCGGTTAAAACCAAAACCGCGAAGGCGAAAACAATTTTTTTCATAACGCTAATTTTTAAGTTATTAATCAGGTTCATTAATCATTCACAAGAAAAGACTGTGCCTTAGCGAAAAAAAATCTGAGAAAATTGATCTGGCTGGAGTCCAACATCTTAGGTGCTCCCTTTTTCTGACAATTATTTGCACAAGAATCAATATTGTAGATTTTCCTTCCTGAATTGATGAAATAATTCCCACAATACCGCTAATTATCCTCATTAAAAGAAGGCAGTTTAAATTGAAACCCTTGATTTTCAATACAGGAGATAAAACAGGCAAACTATTTGCAAGAAATAGCAATGTTTAGAGCAAGTTATCGATACAGATAAGGTGTTTGATATTTATTCCTTAAATTTATTGTCTTGGGTGCTGAATAATCTATTGAAAACAAGTTAATGCTATGGATAACCAAACCAAGGGTGAAAAACACATCAAAGCAAAAGTATTACTGAGCTATGTGGTGATTGTTATCCTGATTTCATCGATTCTTTACTTTTCTTTCAGTAGTTTCAGGCAACTTACCCAATCATCGGATGCCCTGGCCCGGCCTAACCCCCGCATTGGAATGCTGCACGACATAATCTCTTCCATATATCAGGCGGAGAGCAATATCAGGTCGTACACCCTTGACGAGCAGGAAGTTCACCTGGACGAATACTTTGAAGAACTTTCAAGGATAAATGAGATGGTTGATTCCTTATATGAATTGGCCGCAGAAGATGATTTCTTTTTACAAACCATTGATTCTGTTAACATCCAGTTACTGAACAAAACAAAATTACTTGAGCAGTTTATCGAACTCAAAAAACAAGACCAACGGTCGGTCTTCTATGAAAAAGCCATTGATGAGATTATCCTGGTTACTGAAGAACCCCCTTTAGCCGGAACGCCTGATCAAAACCCCGTTAACCAGATTGCCCTTGATTCACTCAGCTATTCCCCGGAAGATATTAAACAGGAAAAGAAAAACTTTTTTGCCAGGTTAAGAGACTTCTTTTCCAGACCCAGAGAGGACAATAAAATCACGGATGAGGAAACGCAAACAGAAGGGCAAGTTTTAGCCCAACAAATTCCTCAGGAAATAAGCACAGACTCCACCCTAACCAATTTCAGGGATCAGGAAGAACTTCGACAAGCCATTGAAAGCACACTGACAAGTTTAGACCAGTCAAGAATTGAAAACCAAAGACACCTCCAGCGGATGGAAAACAACATCCTGTTGGAAGACAAAAAAGTAATGGACCGGATCTGGGAATACGTTACCATTCTTGAAAATTATGAAAGTGGCAATGCAATGAAAGTGGCTGAAGAAGCACATTCGACGGTTAAT
>JAZBOS010000043.1 GCA_036351255.1 Bacteroides sp. | reverse complement strand
TCCGCAACAAACAGCACAAGCCATCCTGAACCTGATCAACGATCCTGAGGGACGCAAAAAACTGGAAGCCCAAGCCTATGAGAATGCGAAAACCCATCAAACCTGGGAAAAGGTGGGCGCGCGTTATGTTGCAGTATTTGAGGAAATCCTCACGCAGGTGAACCAGGGAAAACCATGAAATTATTGATCATTTCCCACACCCCCCATTATGAACAAGGGGAACAAATTGTTGGCTGGGGCTCCACCGTGCGGGAGATTGACCAGCTGGCAACGCTATTTGATCAAATTGTGCACCTGGCGCCGTTGCACCCAGGTCCCCCACCTGGGAGCTCCCTGCCTTATCAAGCCCCCAATTTTCAACTTCACCCGGTCAGATCGGCTGGCGGCAATTCTCTATGGGAAAAGTTGAGCATTCTAGCTCGAATACCCCTTTGGTTGTTTGCCATGAAAGCGGAGATGCAGGCCGCCGATGCCCTCCACATCCGCTGCCCTGCCGGCATCAGCCTGGTGGGGCTTTTAGCGGCGAGGTTATGGGCAAAGGGCAAACCGACCTGGGTGAAATATGCGGGAAACTGGGAAAGTTACAAAGGTCAAGCCTCTTCTTATAAATTCCAACGTTGGTTTGTGAACAAAAATCATCATAAAGGCGTGGTCACCATTAATGGCAAATGGAAAGGGCAACCAGAACATGTCCTTACTTTTCATAACCCCTCCTTTTCAGAAATTGAATTGATTAAGGCAAGAGAAAAAAGTAAGGATAAAAATCTTGCTTACCCCCTACAATTGCTCTTCGTTGGCCGCTTGAGTCGAGCCAAAGGAGTTCATAGGGTGCTTCAAATTGTAAAAAGACTTCATGAAATCGGGGTTGATTTTCAATTAACCCTGGTTGGTGGCGGCTCTGAACGGTCCGAGTTTGAAAGTTTCGTTCAACTACAGGGATTGGATCACAAGGTAATGTTCACAGGATGGCAACCGATGAGCACTCTTGGAAAATATTACCAAACTGCTCATTTTTTAATCTTTCCATCTTCCTCAGAAGGCTGGCCAAAGGTACTCAGCGAAGCGATGGCCTATGGCGTGGTCCCCTTGGCTAGTACCGTGTCGAGTATTCCGCAAATATTGGAAGAAACTGGGGCAGGGATGGCCATTCACTCCGACGATATCGAAGCTTACATCCAGGCGATTTTACAGTATACTCAGAACGTCACAGCCTGGCAGGGTGCCAGTCAAAATGGCCAGAAGGCAGCCACCCGTTTCACTTACGAACACTATCTTTCGGATGTATGGAGAATGTTTCACAGATTTTGGCAGATTAACCTAAACCATGGATAAACCGCAAAATTCACCTTACTCAAATATCTCCAGAAGTAAAACTTATTCTAAGTTTGGACCAATGAGCCCAACCTTGAAAATTATTCTGTTGATAGCCTTGCATGTGGCATTAGCCTTAGCAATGCGCAGTATTACACTTCTTGCAACCCTGCATGCACTGATTGTTTTTGTAATCGGTGCATGGAAGGCGATCACTGCGGAGGATATCAAAGACGTCGTCCCGGTTGTCGCCTATATCACCGGGGCAGAAGTTTTATGGCGCATGACTCGAGCGGGTGTTTTTTGGGAGTTTGGAAAATACGCCACCATCGCCATCTTGATCCTGGCATTGTTGAAAAAGCGCAAAATCAAGGGCGTTGGTGTCCCCATCCTATTTTTTATTTTCCTCGCCCCCTCAATTTTGCTCACAGTGGATGCCTTTGGCTTGAATGAGCGCAGTCGAGCGCTCATCAGCTTCAATTTATCCGGCCCCCTGGCTGTGAGTGTATGCCTTTTGTTCTTCCAGCAGTTCAAAATAAAAGTATCCGAATTGCAGGATTGGGTTTGGCCCATGGTCTATCCCATCCTTGGGGTTCTGACCCTGGCCGCTTATAGCACCCTCACTGCAACAGAAATTAATTTCGGAACCGAGTCCGTTTTTATTACCAGCGGTGGTTTTGGCCCCAACCAGGTCTCTGCTGCCCTGGGGTTGGGTGCGCTCATGTTGGTCATGTGGGCTATCACTGCAGAAAAACAGGGCGGCCGGTCCCTGGCATTGCTTTTAGCGATG
>JAZBOS010000042.1 GCA_036351255.1 Bacteroides sp. | reverse complement strand
TTTGGTTTTATTCAGTCACGTGCCGGTACGATGTGGGATAATGAACCCTGGGGCGGTTATGACTTCCCTGGAGCCAACCATTTTAAAGGGCAACTTGACGATGTAAGAATTTACCATAAAGTGCTCTCACCAGTTGAGATTCAACTGATGTATGATTCAGAAAAACCCTAAGGGTTGGTTTTGGTTAATAATGCAAGGGCGGGCTTCGGCCCGCCTTTGTTTAATAACTCCATTCCATATGGCTAGGTATAGGCGTGTTTTAGTTTTAATATTTTGCATTTTCCTTGTGTCTTCCTGTAAAGAAGACCCGGTTAATCCGCATACGGGTTCTTTGCAAATAATTCGTGCCAGGGCGGGAAGCACGGTCCTGCAAGCAGGACAGACTTCAGTGGATATTCCCATTGGGAGCAGTTTCTATATTGAATTTTCCGCAGCCCTTGACACCACTTCTGCAAAAGAAAACATTTTCCTTTCCAGGGAAGGGTTTGCCGGAAATATTGCAGCAAACATTTCTTTTTTAGATCAGAACAAGACCGCCGTCCTATCGCCCATTGAGCCTTTATCCTATCAAGAGGATTACAGCCTGATAATTTCAGAAAACTTAAATGGGGATCAAAAAGAGAGTTTTCCTGGCATAGAATTTGACCTCACAACAGAGCAGGGCCGCCTGCTCATTGAAGAAATAACCCTGAACGGATTGAATATGAGTTCAGGGTCAATCTTGAAGGGCATTGCATTCGATGAACTGGAACTGGTCGTTCGATTTAATGAAGCCCTGAATCCTGAAAATTACGCTGGTAAGTTTTCCTTTTTCCCTTCTATTAGTTATTCATTAGCCCTTTCGGAAGACCAGAAAACAGTAACCATCACGAATGATGGAGAACTGGATTACTACACGAAGTTCCGTTTTATTATTTCATCAGCCCTGGTCTCTGCAGGAGGATATGAATTTGATGGTTTTATGCGGTTTTTCGTAACTGGCCTGAATCCCTCTCAAAAGTTCCCGACCATTAGCGATGATGAGCTATTAACTCTGGTGCAGCAACAAACTTTTAAATATTTCTGGGATTATGCACATCCCGTGAGCGGGCTTACCCGCGAACGCTATCTGTCAGGAGAAACGGTTACCATTGGTGGTAGTGGATTTGGCCTGATGGCTATTCTGGTGGGCATTGAAAGGAATTTTATCACAAGACAAGAAGGGATAAGCAGGCTTAACACCATTATTGACTTCCTTGGCACTGCCGATCGTCATCACGGGGCATGGCCGCATTGGATGAATGGAACAAGCGGGCAAACCATTCCCTTTGGTTCAAAAGATGACGGGGGTGATCTGGTGGAGACTTCATTTATGGCGGCAGGTCTGCTTACAGTCAGGCAGTACTTGGATTCTGGGATCCCCTTTGAAAATGAAATGATCGGGAAGATCAATAACTTGCTTGGAACCATAGAGTGGGACTGGTATACACGCGGAGGGCAGGATGTGTTATACTGGCACTGGTCACCCAACTACAATTGGGATATGAACATGCAGGTCAGGGGTTACAACGAGGCGTTGATCACCTATTTCATGGCCGCTACTTCGACCACCTACCCCATTGCGGCATCTGTGTACCATAAAGGCTGGGCCAATGAGGGTGGGATCATCAACGGGCAAAGCTATTACGGCATAGAGCTGCCGGTTGGATATGCCTATGGTGGACCGCTGTTTTTTGCCCACTATTCGTTTATGGGACTGAATCCGCAAAACCTGTCGGACCAGTATGCCAATTACTGGGTTCAGAACGTAAACCACAGCCTGATCAACAGGCAACACTGCATCTTCAACCCGGCGGGCCATCTGGGATATGGAGAAGATGCCTGGGGATTGACAGCAAGCGATGATCCGGAAGGGTATGCCGTTCACGAGCCTACCCGCGACAATGGTACCCTGACGCCAACGGCAGCATTGTCTTCCATGCCTTTCACACCGGCAGAATCCATGGATGCTCTCAGACATTTTTATTATACCTTGGGTGACAAGCTCTGGGGACCTTATGGATTTTATGATGCATTTAACCCAGGGGAGGGCTGGTGGGCTGATTCTTACCTGGCCATAGACCAGGGCCCCATCGTGGTCATGATCGAAAACTATCGCTCAGGACTTTGCTGGGACCTGTTCATGTCTGCTCCTGAAGTGGATGAAGCAATGAATAAACTGGGCATCAGCAACTGATTGTTGCTTGATTGAAAAATAGACTAAAGGAGTGCCTTTCCCAGCGGTTTCTCAGACAGGAAGGGCAGAAGGTTTTTGAATGGTATAAATGAACCTCAAAACCCCAAAATAAATGAAGAACGTAGCAATAATTTTCTTAGGATTGATTCTCGCCGCTTGCAATGCAAATCCGAATACAGAATACAAGTCATTTGGGAAAGTGGATTATTCCCTAAGCCCTGAAGATGAAGTACTATTGGATTCCATCCAGGAAAAGACTTTCCAGTTCTTCCTTCATGAGCATCATCCGGTATGGGGTATAGTCAAGGACAGGGCATCACGAACAGCACCTTCAAGTATTGCTTCCACAGGTTTTGGCATTCCGTGTTTTGCCATTGGTGCGGAAAGAGGCTGGATTACCCGCGAAGAAGCTGCAAAAATAACATTTAACGTCCTTGATTTCCTGATGAGTTCAGAACAAAGTCGTGATACCAATGTCACAGGTTACCAGGGGTTTTATTACCATTTTCTGAGCATGGAGACCGGAAGGCGTGTTTGGAGGAGCGAATTATCTTCCATAGATACTGGTCTGCTGGCCATGGGAATACTTTTTGCGCGGAATTATTATGGTCAGGCCAATGAAACAGAGAAAGCCATCCGGGAGTTTTCAGGAAGGCTTCTGGACCGGATGAACTGGAATTTCTTTGACATGCCGGATGACAGCAGGCATCCCCACACCATTTCGATGGGGTGGAAACCCGAGGACGGCCTGATTGACTGGGGATGGTATGGATATAATGAAGGGCTTTTCCTGTATATCCTTGCGGCCGGGATGGATATGGAAAACGTGGACAGAAGCTATGCTGCATGGATAGAAACCTACAAATGGCAAACTCCCTATGAAGGACTCTCCCACGTGGCATTTCCCCCGCTTTTTGGCCATCAGTTTTCGCATGCCTTTATTGATTTTCGCGGACTTGTAGATCCCTATATGAAAGAAAAAGGCATTGATTATTTTGAAAACTCAAGGCGGGCAACCCTGGTTCAACAGCAATATGCCATAGAAAACCCCCATGGATGGGTTGGGTATGACTCATTATGCTGGGGGGTGACTGCCAGTGATGGACCCGGTGAAGTATACAACTTTGATGACAGGCATTTTTACGGATATGCCGGAAGGGGTGCTGCAGGGCCGGAGTATAACTATTTTGATGATGGGACCATTGCTCCTTATGCCGCTCTGTCTTCCCTCCCTTTTGCCCCGGAAATCGTTTTGCCCACGGTTAAATCCATGTTTGAGAGAAATGGTAATCGCATCTGGGGGAAGTATGGGTTTTATGACTCCTTTAACCATACTGCCAACTGGGTAAATGACGATTATATTGGCGTTGCCCAAGGCCCTTTGCTTATTATGATTGAGAATTTCAGGACTGGCCTGGTTTGGGATTATGTGATGATAGATCCGATTATTCAAAAAGGGCTTGCAAGATTAGGCTTTGAATATTTGGAGCAATAAGTTTTAGTATCTCAGTTCTTTTCTTTGTTCAAAAACAATGATCATGAGATATACAATAAGGGTTTTCGTTGTTTTATTATTCAGTTTTCTTTTTTTGTCATTTGATGGCTTGGGGCAGATCACCCTGGATGATTTTGAAAATGCCGAAGGGTGGGAGGTTATCCAATCGGACGGTGTTAAACTAGATGTTTCAAAGGATGAGGGAATGACAGGTAAAGCCATCCGCTTTGACTATGATTTCACTAAGGGTACAGGCTATGGCGGTATTCAGAAATGGTTCCCCATTGACTTACCGGAAAATTTTGAGATTTCCTTTTATGTAAAAGCAGAGTCTCCTTCCAATAATTTTGAAATCAAGTTCATTGATCAGAGTGGTGATAATGTCTGGTGGGTTAACAATCGCAATTACGATTTTCCAAAGGAATGGACCAGGATCCGCATAAGGCCAAGGCATATTGGTTTTGCCTGGGGCCCTACCGATGATCGTAGTTTTAAGCGGATTGACCGGATCGAGTTTACCATTGCCTCCTTTGTGGGCGGGGAAGGCACTATTTGGATAGATAACCTAACCCTTAAGCCACTGGATCCTGAACCTGAGTTCTACCCTGAACCCCTGGTAAAAGCAGCATCTTCTGCCAGAAAGCAAACCCCATCCCTCATGCTGGATGGATTACAGGAAACCTGGTGGTTTAGCAAGAGGGGAAGGAACCAGTATGTCGATCTGGATTTTCAAGTCCGCAGGGAAATTGGGGGGCTTGAGATCGATTGGCTGGAGGATTATGCTGCCAGGGCTTTTGAGGTACTGCTCTCATACGATGCCATTCATTGGGAAAAAGTATACTCTGTCAGTGCCAACCAGGGAAACACCAGTTTTGTCAGGCTTCCTGAAGTAGAGGGACGTTATATTAAGATTCGGCTGCTGGGAAATAATCATGAGGGAGGATTTGGAATACGGGAACTCAGACTCCTTGATATTGAGCAATCTGCCACAATGAATGATTTCCTTAAGTATGTTGCAGGCCATTCACCGGAAGGAGATTATCCCAGGTACTTCCGTGATGAGGCTTCATACTGGACTGTCATGGGCGTGAACAACGACCGTAAAGAAGCCCTGATCAATGAAGACGGAATGGTGGAGGTGGAAAAGGCCTTGTTTTCCATTGAACCCATGATCAAAATGGGTGATCAGATTTATAACTGGAGCAAGGTTGATGCGCAGCAGTCTCTTGATTTTTTTGATGATTTTCCAGGTTTTCAGTTTTCTCCTTCGGTGACTTGGAATATGGGAGATGTGGAATTTGTTACGGGTATTTCTGCCAGCGGAGAGGCCAACAAAAATTCCCAGTTAAACATTGGATATGCGTTTAAAAACCTTTCCAGTGAGATAAAAGAGTTGGAATTATTTCTGCTCGTACGCCCATTCCAGGTAAATCCTTATTACCAGTTTCTGAACCTGCCGGGTGGAACCGGTAGGATTGAATCCATCCGGGAAATGAATCCAGGAAGGGTGATAAATGTGGATGAAAAGATCATTTACAGTTTGAGGGACTACGATTACTTCTCTGCTATTGGTTTTGACGAAGGGAGTCTCGTTGACTTTCTCCGACAAGGGGTCATCCCTGAACAAAAAGCTGTTTCTGACCCGGAAGGCCTTGCCAGTGGGGTCTTGAAATATTTAATCCGGCTTCAGCCGGGGGAGCAAACGGAGTTTTTTCTGGTTGTTCCTTTTTATGAACAGCAGCCTGATCCCATTATGCTTAGCAATGAAATCATCCGTAAGGAATTTCAAGAAACCAATCAATTCTGGGAAGATAAAATTGACCTGATCCGGTTCAATTTACCCCAGTCGGCAGACAAAATTATTGATACTTACCGGTCCAATCTGGTATATATTTTGATCAACAGGGATGCGGCAGGCATTCAACCCGGCTCCCGTTCCTACGAGCGAAGCTGGATACGGGATGGTTCACTGACTTCATCGGCCTTGCTGAAAGCAGGGATTGTTGATGAAGTGCGCGATTTTATCCTGTGGTATGCGGCTTATCAATATGAAAGCGGTAAGGTGCCTTGTGTGGTCGATTTTAGGGGCCCCGATCCGGTACCTGAACACGACAGCCACGGACAGCTTATTTACCTAATACGCGAATATTTCAATTTTTCCCGTGATACTGCTTTCCTCAGAAGACTGAATCCAAATGTTCTTTCCGCCGTGGATTATATTGAATCCCTGGTTTCGGAACGATCCACCGATCATTTTAAGTATGGGAATGACAGTATTCGAGCCTATTATGGCATTGTTCCGGAATCCATCAGTCACGAGGGATATTCCGAAAAACCCATGCACTCCTATTGGGATAACTTTTTCATTATGAAGGGCCTGAAGGATGCAGTGGAAATCCAGCGCATTCTGGGCAATCAGGAAGCCCTTGCTTCCACTACCGTCGTCAGGGATAATTTCACACAAAACCTTTACAACTCATTAAGGTTGGCCATGAAAACCCGTGGGATTGATTATATCCCCGGTTGTGTTGAACTGGGAGATTTTGACCCTACCTCCACCACAGTAGCCCTGACCCCTTGCAACGAGTTGATAAATTTACCTAAACCTGAGATTTACAATACTTTTGAACGGTATTATGAATTTTTTAAATCGCGCAGGGATGGTATCCGTGAATGGGTAAATTACACCCCCTATGAAAACCGGCTCATTGGCTCCTTTATCCTTTTAGATCAACCAGACAGGGCACATGAACTTATAGACTTTTTCATTGGTGACCAGCGCCCGCACGGGTGGCATCACTGGGCTGAAGTTGTTTGGAAAGACTACCGTATTCCCCGTTTTATCGGCGATATGCCCCACACTTGGGTAGGCAGTGATTTTCTGAACGCCGTCCGCAGTATGTTTGTTTATGAAAATGATTATGATGAGTCGCTGGTGCTGGCACCTGCTCTTTACCAGGACTGGATCGATGCCCCAGAAGGGATGTCAGTGGAAAACCTTCCCACCTATTATGGCAAGCTCTCATATGCCATTCAAAAGGCAGAAGGGCATTATGTATTTTCTATCTTTGGCGACCTGGAACTTCCTTTCAATGGATTGGAGATCCGGAACTTCAACCAGTCAAAGAAGCCTGTCAGGGTGACCATTAATGGGGAGGAGAGTCTGAACTATAATGAAAAAAAGATCCAAGTGAGTGAGTTTCCTGCAGAAGTGGTGATTTATTATTAAATTTTCCGAAAACAATCTTAATATGGAACAGGCTGAGTCCGTTGCTGCAACTAACAACAATTCCACTGACAGGGTAAGTTTTGCCCAAATGGCCGCCTATGGTTCAGGGGGCATTATTCCCATCGCCCTGTTTAATGTTGCTGGCATACTGGTTGGGCTGATGGGCAATATCAGTTTGGGCCTGAGCGCATTTTGGCTGGGGGTCATTTTGATCATCCCGCGTTTATGGGATGCGGTTTCCGACCCTATCATCGGTCACCTTTCTGATAATGCACGTACCCGGTTTGGGCGCAGGAGGCCATTTATCCTTCTTGGGGGGATCTTGGTAGGTGTCTTTTTTGTAGTGATGTGGTGGGTGCCCAAAGGGGAAATGATCAGAATCTGGTTTCCTTCAGAGGCAGGATTCCAGGCTTTTCAACTGGTTTATATCCTGATCTCTCTCTTGCTGTTTTTTACAGCCTGCACCATATTTGAAATTCCTCATGGTGCCCTTGGCATGGAAATGACCAGCGATTATCACGAACGCACCAAGCTCTTCAGTGCCAAGAGTTTTGTGGGTAACCTTTTTGCCATGAGTACCCCCTGGCTATTTGCCCTGGCCAATATGGAGGTATTCAGGGGTCCGGGTGGTAATGAAGCAGATGGCATGCGTTATGTCTCACTAATGGTCGCTGGATTGTTGATTCCACTCTCTATATGGTGGTTCTTTTCTTTGCGGGAACCCGGATTTAAACGAGTTTCTGCGCAGGCAAAAACACCTTTCTGGAGCGATATGAAACATACCTTCGGAAACCGGAATTTCATCCTGCTTACCCTGACCATTTTTACCCTTGCCATGGGCTTTAATTTTGTAAACTTGCTCGGATCCTACATTCCAATCTTTTATGTATTTGGTGGGGATAAAGTGGCTGGTGCATACCTGTTGGGTATTAATGGCACAGTATGGGCAGTGACTGGATTGCTTGCCGTTTTTCCCCTGAACTGGATCAGCCCCAAGATAGGCAAAAGGAAAACCTTAATGATTGCCATTGCCCTGATGGTTGTTGCTCAGCTGTCAAAGATTGTATGTTACAATCCTAAATATCCTTACCTGATAATTATTCCAACCTTATTGCTCTCAGCAGGTATGTTGTTTTTCTTTACGCTGGGATCTTCTATGGTGGGTGACATTTGCGATGAGGATGATCTCAATACGGGGCATCGAACTGAAGGTAGCTTTTATTCCATTTTCTGGTGGTTCATTAAAATGGGGACTGCCCTGGCCAGTTTTGTGGCAGGCTCATTGATAGTATTTACACAATTTGATCAAACGCAGGTCACCAAAGTGGATGCCTTGGAAGGCAGCGTAAGGGAGATGCGCGTTGAATGGGAAAATCTTGAAGAAAATGAAGAAAGCACGGTGAATTTTTTCAGTCTTGTTGACAAGGCCATAGATCGGACTTCTGATCTAAAAACTCACCTCGAAGAAAGAGAATTAGAGAAAAGAAAGGATAATGAACACCACGAAGTATTAACGGGTCATCTTGAAGATTTGGAGAACCATCTGGAACAAATGAAACCCGGCGCATCAAAAGAAGCATTGGGTAAGGAATTGGATGCGGTGGAGCAACTTATTGTGCCATTGAAACGTCAATCTCCATTTACCCTCTTGATGATGCGAGTGGTTGAAATTGGATTGCCTATTATGCTAAGCATTTTTTCCATTTTCTTTATCACACGCTATGCCCTGACTGAGAAACGGTCACACGAGATTAAGGAACTTCTCCGAATCCGTAATCGGGACCGGGATATTGCTGAAGCCACTGCCTGATGACTTGTTTATTTCAAAAACACTAATCAATGGTATATGACGTTTCGAATTGAAGATAAAAATTTTGTTTCTAATAACCGCAAGACCTTCCTGAACTCAGGTGAGATTCATTATTTCAGGATTAAGCGGGAATATTGGGAAAAGCATCTTCAGGCAGCCAGGGAGGCTGGTCTGAAAACCGTAAGCTCATACGTCCCTTGGGCTTGGCATGAGCCGGAAGAAGGATTTTTTGACTTTAAAGGGGACTCCCTGCCTGAGCGTGATCTGGTAGGCTGGCTCGAATTATGCAAAGCGCATGGTTTGACTTGTATCGTTAAACCTGGCCCTTTTATTTTGGCTGAGTTTAGAGGGGCTGGGCTGCCTGATTGGTTTCTGGATAATAATGGGACCAGTGTACGGATGCATAACAGCCGGGGAGAGGCTGTTTCCAGTGAGGGCGTGTCTTTGTTCCATCCCGCGTATCTTCAAAATCTTACCTTATGGTACGACCAAGTCTTGCCACTGATCAGTGGGTATGAGATGCGTGCTGGTGGGCCGGTTATTTTGATGCAGATCTGTAATGAGATTGGCTTGTTTTCCTGGCTCGCCCATCAGGCTGACTATTCAGGCCCTGTTAGGGGAAGGTTCCGTCAATATCTAAAAAACAGATTTTCAAGTGTTCAGCAAATGAATGAACTATGGGGAACTGACTTTGATAGTTTTGATCAGATTGAACTTCCTCCTGATGGCAACCTTCCCTATGAATCCCGGGGCGACAGAAGCAGGGACCATGAGTGGCATCGTTTCTGGCGTACTTATTATGGAGAGTACCTGAGGATGCTGATTCGTATGGCCAGGGACCGGGGAATTACCGTCCCCGTATACCATAATCTCCCGGGCTGGATTTATGGCCATGGATACGAATTCCCGGTGAATATTACTATGTACCAGGACCTGTATGGTGAAAAGAGTGAACTTAGTTTTGGGGTAGATCATATCCCAGAGTTCCTTTCTTACAGGAATATGCATGACGACCGCATCATCAATGATATCACCAGTGCCACGCAGGGTAATAAGCACCTTTTCGCTGCTGAGTTTCAAAGCGGGTCACGTGAATATCATGTTGTCACCAATCCCCGTGAAATGGAGCTTTTCTATAAGGCCAGCATTTCCAACGGGATAATGGGATGGAACTACTATATGTTCTCCCAGGGGCGCAATCCCGAAAGGAAGGGCTATTCTGGGGATACCTTTTATTGGTTTACGCCCCTGACAGCTGAAGGAGAAAAATCCAACGCCTTCCCATTGGTGAAAAGGATGAGTCGTATAGTGGATTTTATGGAAAACCTCATTGTAGAGGCCAGGCGCAGGGCAGAAATTTGTGTCCTTTTTTATCCGCCTTATTATGCATCCGAACTGGAACGCCCCGAAACAGGCGCTAGTGCTCTTTCTTTTGTCCCTTCAGCCATCCGCCGGCCAGCCTATTTCGACGGACTGCTGAAAGTTCTTCAGCTACTCAATGTCGATTACGATATGGCTGACCTAAGCCAGGTGGAAGCTGCCGGATTAGAAAAATACAAGCAAGTATGGGCCTTCGCGACCGATGAAATGGATGCAAGGGAACAACAGGTTTTGATGAATTACACCAAGGCGGGAGGTCACCTGGTCATTTTCCCTCATTTGCCCGACAGAGAGATGTCACAAAATCCCTGCACTATTTTGCGCGATGCTATCTCCATAAAGCCTTCAGGGAAATTTGTCATTGATTCACCCCTTATTGATGTCCTTGGCTTAAGGGATATCAAGTGTGCCAATCCCCAAATGGTTTTTGATGAAAATACTCTGTCAAATGCTAAAATAATTGCCCGAACTCTTTCCGGTGCTCCTTGTGGGTTTGAAAAAAACCTGGGCAAAGGGAAGATGCTTCATCTAGGTACCTGGCTCGGTTTTGATACTGAGGGACATAAACCAGTTTATAAGGCATTGCTTGAAAAATCCGGTGCCAGGATATCCAATGCTTTTACAAGTAATGATGACCTTTCAGTTAGGCAACGTTTTACTCCACAATCTTCTTCTGTCCTTTTTGTGGGGAATTATTACAATGAGGCAAAAACCGGGCACGTAACCTATTCGCATCCTAAATCTGGTGAACGGATTAATATCCCTTTTTCAGGAGAGAAAACGATTTGGCCGCCACTCTATGGGATTCTGTGCCCGGTGGGTTTGGAAATTATCACAGGACTGGAGTTACTGCATTGTACTTCTGATATCCTTAATGTTGCCGTTGAAGATGGACTGATTGAAATCACTTTGTTTGGTGAGCGAGACCTGTTGGGAGAAATGGTGTTTGAAGGGGTTCAGGTCGAACGGATAATCAAAGCCTCCCTGAATGATGAGGTACTTGACTCAATCCTAGTTCAGGACCGGTATGTATTAAATTATAAACATCACCATCAGCAGGAAATGGTTCTTAAAATTAAACTTGCGTAAGCCAATGAAAATCAGCAATGATGTCGGCCTGTCTGTCGGATTCCTTGAAAATGGCTCTGTAGAAAGTATTAAAACAGGAAAAGTTAGAGTCAACCTGAGAAAGACAAGCCTTTATGCACGTTCAGGTACAAGTCTGTATCTGCGAAACCGAAAAAAGCCATACACATTTACAGCACTCACCGGGCCTGAAAGCAAAAGCCAGTTTAAACTTGAAAACAACAAGTATTTTTCTCGCGGACAATGGGAAGGTTTGGAATACCAATGCACCATGGCCCTGGCTCAGAATAAAACAGAATGGCAGTGGGTGGTAAGCATTCGCAACCATAATGAAAAGGAAGTTGAAATCGATCTGTTTTTTATTCAAGACGCTGGATTAAGGGATGCCCAGGCTGGCACGGTCAATGAATATTATGTAAGCCAGTATATTGAACGTCTGGTGCTTGAAGATGAGCATTATGGACCGGTTATTTGCTGTCGTCAAAATATGAAACAGTCGGTGGGTCACCCCTGGCTGATGCTCGCTTGCAACAATGGGGCTGAAGCTGCAAGTGTTGATGGGATGCAGTTCTTTGGGAAAACTTTTCGTGAAACAGGAATTCCAGAAGGATTACTGACCAAAAGGCTGGGAGGTGAATACGCCGGAGAATCTTCGGTGTTGGCTTTACAGGAAAGACCCTTTGTTTTGAAACCAGGACAAAAACATTTTAGTATTTTTTTAGCATCTTATATCGAAGACCATCCTGAGGCTACCTCCTTAAAAGACTTGGTCAGGTTAAGAAATGTTTTTCCTGAAAAGGGAAATATTGCTTTTGAAACTGGTGAAGGAGACTGGAGAAACCCTTCCTGCAGTTATTTTGATGCACCAACCTATTTACCGGTTGATGACCTGACCGAAGAAGATGTGAATGAATTCTTTGGTAGTGAAAGAAGGCATGCCGAATGGGAAAACGGACAGTTACTTTCTTTCTTTAAAGGTGACGCTGATCATGTAGTCCTAAAAGCCAAGGAAATCCGTACTGACCGTCCCCACGGACACATCATGCAAGCCAATGCTGGCCTCCTGCCTGATGAAAGCATTATGTCTACCAATCCATTTGCTTGTGGGATCTTCAATGCACACCTGACCCAGGGTAATACCAATTTCAACGTATTATTTTCCATTTACTCCAATCAGTTTAACCAGGCTTCTGAAGCTGGACAAAGAATTTTTATCAAGCAGGGGGAAAACTATTCCCTGCTTGGAGTTCCTTCTGCATTCGAAATGGGCCTTAATCATTGCCGGTGGATTTACAAATCAGACCATCAGGTTTTTCAGGTCCGCAGCTGGACCTCACCAAATAGCCCCCAGGTGAATCTGGACTTTAGGGTAATCAATGGAGATAAGCCTTGCATCCTTGTTTCCCATCATTTTGAGGATGGGATTAACTGGCAAACCAATCAGGCTGAACAACCTTTTCAATACATCCTCAAACCTGGACTAGCAAGTCTGATGGCTGAGAAGTTTCCAAGGGCACAATTCAGGATGATTGTCCAGGGCAAGGATCAAAAGATTTCAGCAGGAAATGATGAATTACTCCGCCTGGATGGAAAGCGCACCTGCCAGGATCTTTTTGTTTTTGAAGTGAAGGAATCTTCAGCCTTTTCAATGAGTATTATTGGGGAAGTTGTTAAGCCTGCCACATTAGTGTTATTTGAAGATGCTGATCAGCAATTTGCAAAGGACTGCCTCAAAGCCAGAGAGGCATGGAAAGACCTTTCTTTGGGCCTGAACCTCAAAAGTGATCAGCAGGATATCCTTGCCATCAGTGAGATTCTTCCCTGGTTTGGGATGAATGCCTTGACACACTACCTCACCCCATACGGACTGGAGCAATTCGGGGGTGCTGCATGGGGAACGCGTGATGTTTCTCAGGGTCCTGTCGATCTGTTGCTCAATCTTGGCAGAACAGATGCAGCCCGTCAATTGCTGTGCACCATTTTTTCTAATCAAAACCCTGATGGTGGTTGGCCACAGTGGTGGATGTTCGACAGCTACAATAACATCCGAGCCCATGAAGCCCACGGCGATATCATTTACTGGACCATCATTGCTCTGGCACAATACATTGATGTTACGGGTGACTTTGATTTTCTTGGGGAGGTTTTGCCGTATTACCACGAAAAGGGTAGTAAACACGCTGAAAGTACGCCTCTGAAAGAGCACCTCGACCGACTGGTCAAATTGATTATGGCCTCTTTTATTCCAGGCAAGGCCTTAGTCCCCTTCGGGGGAGGTGACTGGAACGACTCTCTACAGCCTGTCAGCGAGGAACTGGCAGCCCGCATGATCTCTTCCTGGACAGTCGAAATGAACTATCAGGCATTTATGCAATGGGCAGGAGTTCTGGAAAGATCAGGAGACCTTGGGCAGGCGGATTTCCTCCGAAAAATCTGTGAAAGGATCCGTTCTGATTTTAATCGGCACCTGGTGAAGGATGGCATTGTGGCAGGTTATGGACTGCTGGAACCTGATGGAAGCATCAGTGTGCTCCTGCACCCAACCGACAAGAAGACCGGCATTCATTATAGTATCCTCCCCATGGAACGGGGTGTGATCAGCGGGATCTTTACCAGGGAACAAGCAGAACATCATCAAGAAATAATTGAAAAGCATCTAAAAGGCCCCGATGGCGCCAGATTAATGGACCGTCCGCTGAAGTATAGTGGCGGGGTACAGACCCTTTTCCAACGGGCTGAGAGCAGCACCTTTTTCGGTAGGGAAATAGGCCTGATGTATATTCACGAACATATTCGTTATGCCGAATCACTGGCCAGGACAGGTAGGGCAGAAGCCTTTGTAAAGGCCCTCCGCCAAGCTATCCCGGTAGGTTACCGGAAGGTCGTCCCCCAAGGCGATACCAGGCAGTCGAACTGCTATTACAGTAGCTCTGACATTATTTTCAAAAGCCGCTATGAAGCTGATGAACGTTACCATGAGATACACACCGGGAAATGGACCTTCAGGGGCGGCTGGAGAGTCTACTCCAGCGGACCTGGGATTTTTATAGGAATCATCGTTTCCAGGTTGCTGGGCATCCGGATCGATTCCGGGAACCTCATTCTTGACCCCGTAATGCCCCTTTCCTTTAACGGCTTGTCAGCCTCGCTAAAACTAATGAGCCGTGACATTCAGATCCGTTACCGAATTACCACGGATTGCTGCGGCCCACAAACCATCAGACTCAACGGCAAGGAGATTTCTTTCTCCAGGGAAGACAACCAGTACCGTAAGGGTGGGGCTGTTATTCGGATTGAAAATTTGGTGGAATTGCTGCAATCATCAGGAAATATACTTGAGATAAAAATGTAATGTCAGTGAAAGGACTAAGGTTTTCAACCAGAAATTTTAGAAAACCTTCCTTTTTTTGAAAATCTTACTTTGCCTATGAAAATTAAACTGATAGCCCTTCTTGCTTTTTCTCTTCTGTTGTTTGCATGTAATCTTGGGGAGCCCGAAAACAACCAACCCGCAATGAATGACTTCCTGGATTCCCTGTTGAAACAAATGACCCTGGAAGAAAAGATTGGCCAACTGAACCTTTTGCCTGGTTATGAAGGGATCGTTACAGGGGAAGCCAGGGCATCAGTGATTGGCACCAGGATACAGGAAGGGAAGGTGGGTGCTATATTCAATGTGCGGTCCCCGGAAAAGATTCGTGAGATGCAAAGGGTGGCTGTGGAAGAAAGCAGGTTGGGAATCCCCCTTTTGTTTGGCCTGGATGTCATACACGGCTACAAAACAGGCTTTCCGATTCCACTTGGGCTGGCTGCCAGCTTCGATATGGACCTGATCCGGCAAATCGCCCGCATTTCTGCTATTGAAGCTACGGCCGACGGCATCAGCTGGACATTTTCTCCAATGTTGGATATCACCCGCGACCCGCGTTGGGGACGTATTGCCGAGAGCCCGGGAGAAGACCCCTACCTGGCCTCTCGTTTTGCTGAAGCCTTTGTGCATGGCTACCAGGGAGAGGACCTCGCCTTTCACAATACGATGCTCTCATGTGCCAAGCACTTTGCCTTATACGGAGCAGCCGAAGCCGGACTGGATTACAATACGGTTGATATGAGCCAAATCCGTATGTACAACGATTATTTTCCACCTTTTAAATCGGCAATAGAAGCTGGGGCTGGCAGCGTCATGACTGCTTTCAATGAGGTGAATGGGATACCTGCCTCCGGAAACCGCTGGCTGATGACTGAGGTGCTTCGCAACCAATGGGGATTTGGGGGATTTGTGGTTTCCGATTACACCTCCATCATGGAAATGATGGAACACGGAATGGGTGACTTGCAAACGGTTTCAGCATTGGCATTGAATGCCGGGGTGGATTTGGATATGGTCGGTGAAAGCTTCTTGAAAACTCTTACTAGTTCCCTTGAAAAAGGGATAGTCAATGAAGGGCAAATCAACATAGCCTGCCGAAGGATCCTTGAAGCAAAATATAAACTGGGCCTTTTTGAAGATCCTTATCGTTATTGTGACACCGGGCGTGCACAAACCCAGATATTTACACCAGAGCACCTTCAAGTGGCCCGGGAAACCGCTGCCGAAACTTTTGTGCTATTGAAAAATGAAGATCAGCTTTTACCCCTACAGAAGAAGGGTACCATCGCCCTGATCGGTCCCCTGGCCAACAGCCGTCAAAATATGGCAGGAACATGGAGTGTTGGCGTCAACCACGATCAATCGGTTACCGTTATTGAAGGTTTCCATCAGGTCCTGGGAGACAGGGCTGAAATTCTCTATGCCAAAGGTAGCAACCTTGTTGACGATCCTGACCTCGATCGCCGTACCGCCACCAGGGGGATAATTACCTTCGATTCGACCCGAACTGCTGAACAGATGAGAGCCGAGGCTGTCGCAGCAGCCCTTAAGAGTGATGTCATCGTGGCAGTGGTGGGTGAACCTGCCGAGATGAGCGGTGAAAGTGCCAGCAGAACGGATATCAACCTTCCCGAGGGGCAGCAAGCCCTGCTCCGGGACCTCTCAGAAACAGGTAAACCTATCATACTCGTGTTATTTACCGGGCGACCGCTAACCATAACCTGGGAACACGAAAACATCCCTGCCATTCTGAACGTCTGGTTCGGAGGCACCCAGGCAGGAAATGCAATTGCCGATGTGATCTTCGGCGATGTCAACCCTTCCGGAAAACTCCCATCCACCTTTCCTCAAAAACTTGGCCAGGTGCCCATCTATTATAACCATAAAAACACCGGTAGACCGCTGGGGGAAACGCCTTGGTTCAGGAAATTCCGCACGAATTACCTTGATGTCACCAACGAGCCATTATATCCCTTTGGTTTTGGCCTCAGTTATTCTAAATTCACGTATGGGGACATGAAACTGGACAAAACTGAACTGAATGGGGAAGAGGAGCTTCAGGTCTCCATTTCCCTTACCAACGAAGGGCTATATGATGGGGCAGAGGTGGTTCAACTCTATGTCCGCGACATTGTGGGCAGCGTCACACGGCCTGTGAAAGAACTCAAAGGCTTTCAAAAGATATTCCTGAAAGCAGGGGAAACCCGTGTTATATCTTTTACACTTACTCCTGAAGACCTTAAGTTTTACAATGCCCAGCTCGAATACGACTGGGAGCCAGGGGAGTTTATCATCATGGTCGGTGGCAACTCAAGGGATGTAAAAACGGCATTGATAAGCTGGCAGCATTAATTGTTTCTGAAATTGGTTAATTTTGACAGGCTCACAGATCAAAAACCTTCAAAATTAATCCGAATGAAAAAAATCCTTTTGCCCGCTTTATTATTGTTTTCCTTAATGGGATCTATTGCGCAGCCATCAGTCTTGTATAAACCGGAAATCTTTATTTCCGAAAACGATACCTTGCCTTACCGCATCCTGTTCCCGGAAAACTTTGATGTGGATGGAAATTACCCTTTGATCTTATTTCTTCACGGGGCTGGTGAACGGGGTGCTGACAACGAAAAGCAATTGGTCCACGGTTCAGAATTTTTTGCATCGGATGAGAACCGAACTAATTTCCCTGCCGTAGTGGTGTTCCCTCAATGTGCCGATGATTCTTACTGGGCCGGTGTCGGGTTTGGAATGAATGATCAGGGCAAGCGCACTTTTTCTTTTGACCCTTCCGGCGAGCCAACTCAACCTATGAGATTAACCATCGGTTTGCTCGAATCTTTGCTCAGGGAGGACTGGGTCGATAAGCAGCGGGTTTATGTGGGCGGGTTGTCAATGGGTGGTATGGGTACCTTTGAACTGCTTTACCGCATGCCAGAATTATTTGCCGCCGCATTTCCCATCTGTGGCGGAGGTAATCCGGAAATGATCAACGAAAAGGTCAGCGATGTCAACGTCTGGGCTTTCCACGGAGAGGAGGATCCGGTGGTTCCTCCTGAACTGTCAGTAGAAATGTTGACTGCCTACCTGAAAGCCGGTGTAACAGTAAAACTAACCCTTTACCCCGGCGTTGGACACAATGCCTGGGATTTTGCCTTCAAGGAACCGGAGCTGCTCCCCTGGTTGTTTTCAAACCACAAATAATCCTTTACCGTGAGAAGTATTACTTACATCCTGGCCTTACTGTTCATCGCAATCCTTGCTGCCTGTGGCTTGCATAAGACAGAGAAATCAACTGAACCTGGTGAAAAAAGGTTCATTGTTGGGTACGTTTTTCCGGGAGACCGGGTCATGGACGAATCGGAAGTCAATGGCGCCCTGCTCACGCACATCAACTTCGCTTTTGCCAATATCATCGATGGAAAGATGGTGGAAGGCTATCCCACTGACAGTATAAATTTTGCCGTTCTTCGCAAGGTCAGGGAACAGCATCCACATCTGAAACTGCTCATCTCCGTAGGAGGCTGGGGTTGGTCTGGGAACTTTTCCGATATGGCAATGACGGCCAAAAACCGTGCCATTTTTATTCAAAGTGCAGTCGATTTTCTAAAAAAACATGAGCTCGATGGGCTTGATCTCGACTGGGAATATCCCGGCCTTCCAGGAAACAATAACATTCACCGGCCCGAAGACAAAGAGAACTTTACTGCCCTGCTGAGTGAATGCAGGCAAGCCCTTGATGAGCTGGGCGGCAATAAAAAACATTATTTGCTGACCATCGCTGCGGCAGCTTTTTCCGGATACCTGGAACATACCGAAATGGATGTGGCGGCTGATTACCTCGACTTTATCAATATCATGACATACGACTTTACGGGCGAATGGGACAATAGTACTGGTCACCATACCAACCTGCACAGGCCTGCATTTGATGCCAATGCCATGTCGGTGGAGGGAAGTGTTGACTTATTTATTGAAACAGGCGTACCTGCCGAAAAGTTACTAATTGGGGTGGCTTTTTACGGACGCGGCTGGCGCGAAGTCTCGCTTGAAAACAACGGTCTGGGCCAGCCTGCCATTGGCCTATCAGGTACTAACCTGAATTACAACAGCATCGTAAGGGATTTTTTGTCCGATCCCGCATTCAGGCCCCTCCGGGATACCAGCGCGGCGGCACCCTTTCTATGGAACCCTGAAGGACGGATTTTCATCACCTTTGAGGACCCGGAATCCCTGAAAAGAAAGGCGGAGTTTGTCAATGACAAAGGTCTGAAAGGCATAATGTTCTGGCAGTATTTTGGAGATCATGAAGAAACCCTGCTGCGTGTCATTTTTGAAGAAATCAATCGGTGACGTTTTTCCATGTTTTTCTTGACCTGGCATGACAAAACCTTATGACGTGTCAGTATTTTAAAGAAAAAAATGATATGATGAAAGATTCAGAGAAAAAGCCCTGGTACGAAGAACTTTTTGCAAACTACGGAAAGACTTACGACAATGAGTCCTTTGTCTTTGGCACCCAAGGCGAATGTGATTTTATTGAAAAGGAAGCCGGTTTTGACAAGAACCTTCGCATCCTGGATGTCGGCTGCGGGACTGGCCGGCATTCCATTGAGCTTACCAAACGTGGCTACCGGGTGACCGGAATCGACCTTTCGGAAAACCAACTGCAAAGGGCGCAAGAAAAGGCACAGGCAGAAGGCCTCGACATCGACTTCCGGAAAATGGATGCCCGCAACCTTGGTTTTGATCAGGAATTCGATATGGTCATCATGATTTGCGAAGGAGGATTTCCCCTGATGGAGACCGACGAGATGAACTTCCTGATTCTTCAGAGCGCCACCCGTGCCCTCAAACCAAGTGGGAAATTCATTTTTACCACCCTCAACGGGCTGTTTCCCCTCTTTCATTCCGTGAAGGAATTTATGGACAAAAACACCGAAGAGGGCAAAGCCACTTATGATGGACTCAGCTTTGACCTGATGACCTTTCGCGAACACAATATCACCACTGTGAGAGACGATGACGGAAACCCCCTCGAACTCGACTGCAATGAACGGTATTATGTCCCCTCCGAGATCACCTGGTTGCTGAAATCTCTTGGCTTCCAGGAAATTGATATCTATGGTGCCACCCTGGGCGCTTTCAGCCGCGATGACAAACTGACTACCGAAGACTATGAAATGCTCGTAATTGGCAAGAAATGAAAAAATACTCCTTCATCCTTCCTCTTTTGGCTTTCCTAATATTTTCCCCGACCATGGCACAGACCACGGAGATGGAAAACCTGCTTCCCTATGTGAATCCCTTCATCGGAACACAAAAGATGGGACACACCTATCCCGGCGCCACGGTGCCCTTTGGGGCGGTGCAATTGAGTCCCGATACCGACACCATCCCGATGTATGACCAGGACGGGCAATATATCCCCGGCGTTTATGCCTATTGCGCCGGATATCAGTATGATGATCCCACCATCGTGGGATTCAGCCATACGCATTTCAGCGGCACGGGACATTCCGACCTGGGCGACATCCTGCTCATGCCCACCGTGGGCGAACTGAAACTTAACCCGGGCACTGCCGATAAGCCCGCCAGCGGATACCGCTCGGCCTATTCCAAAGAAAACGAAGCAGCTGAACCCAATTATTACCGTGTACTGCTCGACGATTACCATGTGCTGGCCGAGCTGACCACCACCACCCGCGTGGGTATGCACCGATATACCTTCCCGGCCACCAATCAGGCACACCTCATCCTCGACATGGTACACGGCATTTATCCCTATGAGGGCAAGAATGTGTGGACCTTCCTGCGGGTAGAGAATGATACCCTTGTGACCGGATACCGGATGACCACCGGCTGGGCCCGCACACGTACCGTTTACTTTGCAATGGCCTTTTCCAAGCCTTTCAGGGAATATGGTTTCCACCAGGCTAAAAAAGAACCCTATGTGGGCTTCTGGCGAAGGTTTGACCAGACAAGCATCTTTCCTGAAGCGGCTGCCCGCGAACTCAGGGGCCATTTCGACTTTGAGATGCAGGAGGGTGAACAACTACTTGTGAAAGTGGCCATCTCCCCCGTTAGTGCTAGCGGCGCTTTGCACAATATGCAGGCTGAGGCCCCGCACTGGGACTTCGACCGGGTGAAGAAACAGGGACAGGTTCGCTGGAGTGAAGAGCTGAATAAGGTCCAGGTTGAAACCCTTACGGAAGGCGAAAAGGTGAACTTCTATACCTCACTCTACCACTCCTTTCTGGGACCCACCGAATACATGGATGTCGATGGCCGTTACAAGGGACTGGACCAGGAAATCCATCAGGCGGACGGCTTTATCAACTATACTTCTTTTTCTCTTTGGGACACTTACCGCGCCCTTCACCCACTGTTCAACATCCTGCAGCCCTCCCGAAACCGCGATATGATCCGTTCGATGCTCGCCCATTACGATCAGAGTGTCCACAAGATGCTGCCCATATGGTCGCATTATGCCAACGAGAACTGGTGCATGATCGGTTACCACAGTGTATCGGTGATTGCCGATGCCCTTGCCAAGGGCATTGGTGGCTTCGATCCTGATCTGGCCCTCGAAGCCTGTGTGAACACAGCACGCAATCAATATTACGATGCCTTGCCCTGGTATATGGAACTGGGTTTTGTACCGGAGGACAAAAGCAGCAATTCGGCTTCCAAGACCCTTGAATTTGCTTACAACGACTGGTGCATCGCCCAGATGGCAGAGTCGCTGGGTCGCATGGATATCTATGAGGAGTTTATGGCCCGTTCGGATAACTATAAAAATCTGTTTGACCCAAAAACCGGCTTTATGCGTCCAAGACATAGTGATGGCTCCTTTTTGAAGGACTTCGATCCTCTCGATACCCATGGACAAGGATTTATTGAAGGCAACGCCTGGAACTATGGCCTTTATGTGCCACACAACCTGGAGGGGCTGGTCAGTCTGAAGGGCGGCACGAAAAAGTTCGCCGCTTACCTCGACGAGCTTTTTACGATGACACTTCCTGACCATTACTTTGAGCAAACCGAAGACGTCACCCGCGAAGGCATCATCGGAAATTATGTGCATGGCAACGAGCCTTCTCATCACATCCCTTTCCTGTATCACTGGACAGATGAGCCCTGGAAGACCCAGGAAAGGGTGCGGATGATTGGCCCGCTGATGTACCGCCCTGCCCCCGATGGTCTGGGTGGCAATGACGACTTTGGGCAGATGAGCGCCTGGTACATCTTCAACGCCCTGGGCTTTTACCCCGTGCTGCCAGGCAGCGACCAATATGTCTTTGGAAGCCCCTCGGTGGTCTCTGCCACCATCCCTCTGGAGAATGGCAAGGTGTTTTCTGTCCGTACAGTCAACCAGTCAGCAGAGAATGTCTACATACGGAAGATCACCCTTAATGGCAAGCCATTAAACCGACATTACATCAGGCATCAGGAAATTGTGGATGGCGGGGAACTGGTATTCCATATGGGCAGGCGTCCGTTAAGATAAATTATTCGATTTATGAATTGTTAGATCAATCAGGAGGATGGACATGAAGAGAAGATTCTTGATGCTGGCGATTGTGGTGCTAATAAGCACTCTGGGTTTTTCACAAAGTCAGCAATATTTCCCGGACCCCGATCCTGCCATTGCTGAACGCCTGGAAGAGTGGCAAGACCTGAAATTTGGCCTGCTGATGCACTGGGGGCCATACAGCCAGTGGGGCATCGTCGAGAGCTGGTCCATTTGCCCTGAGGATCTCAGCTGGGCCTCCGGCGGTAGAAAGGAAGGGGTGGCGGATAACTATTTCGATTATGTGAAGCAATACGAAGCCCTGCAAAACACCTTCAACCCCATTCATTTTGATCCTGAGCGCTGGGCTGCTGCAGCCCGTGACGCCGGGATGAAATACGTAGTCTTCACCACCAAGCACCACGACGGTTTTTGCATGTTCGATTCAAAACATACAGACTACAAAATCACCAGCCCGAATACCCCTTTTTCAACGCATCCCCGCAGCAATGTGACCGCAGAGATTTTCAAGGCATTCCGTGCAGAGGGCTTCTGGACCGGCGCCTATTTCTCCAAGCCCGACTGGCACAGCCAATATTACTGGTGGCCACATTTCCCGCCTTCCGACCGCAACGTCAACTATTCCGTTGACAAGCACCCGCAACGCTGGCAGCAGTTTGTGGAATATATCCACAACCAGATCGACGAGCTGATGAGCGATTACGGGCGGGTGGATATCCTGTGGCTCGATGGAGGATGGGTGCAACCTAAATCCAATGCGGAGCTGCGCGAGGAAATGCTCATTGAATACGAGGGCAGCCGCTATGTCCGCAACCCCCAGAACCAGGATGTAAATATGCCAGAGATCGTCCGTAAGGCCCGCGAGAAACAACCCGGGCTGCTGATGGTCGACCGCGCTGTGCAGGGCATCCATCAGAACTACCTCACCCCTGAGCAGCATATCCCTAACGAAGGCCTGCCTTATCCCTGGGAGACATGCATGACCATGGCCAACAGCTGGAGCTATACGCCTAACGATGTTTATAAAAGCCCCAATGACCTGATCGAGAAACTGGTGGACATCGTCAGCAAGGGGGGCAATTACCTGCTGAACATTGGACCTGCCCCTGATGGTACTCTGGACACCGAAGCCTACGACCGTCTGGAGAAAATCGGGCAGTGGATGAAGGTCAATGGCGAGGCCATCTATGCCACCCGGCCCTTTGAGGTGTTCTCGCAGGGAGACAGGATCCGCTTCACACGTAGCAAGGACAATGAAACCTTGTATGTCTTTTTGTTTGATTTTCCCGAAGAGCCGGTTCGCATTGAAAGGGCCGGCAGCAGGGATGTCGGCAGGGTGACCTTGATGGCCAATCAGCGTTCACTTAGGTTCGAAAAGAAGGGAGAGGACCTGGAAGTCAGTATTCCTGCACGGATGAAAGACAGCGGTGAACATGTCTGGGTGCTTAAGATAGATTAGGGGCTCCCGCCAAATGATTACCTTTGCTGTGGAACTTGATGAAAACAATGATGGAGCAATACAAGGAACTGAGGAGCATTATTGAAAAAGCCTGGGAAAACCGGGAAGAACTGAAAACCAAGGCCACCGCTGACGCGGTGGCTGCCGTGATTGAACTGCTGGATAAAGGCAAACTAAGGGTGGCCGAACCAGCCGATGGACAGTGGCTGGTCAGCGACTGGGTCAAGAAGGCCGTTATCCTCTATTTCCCCCTCAGGAAGATGGAGACCATCGAGGCAGGCCCTTTTGAGTTCCACGACAAGATCCCTCTGAAAAAAGGCTACAAGGAATTGGGGGTTCGGGTGGTTCCCCACGCCATTGCACGCTATGGCGCTTATCTGGCCCCTGACGTGATCATGATGCCTTCCTATGTGAACATCGGCGCCTACGTGGGGCGCGGCACCATGGTCGATACCTGGGCTACGGTGGGCAGCTGCGCGCAGATCGGGAGTCACGTGCACCTCAGCGGGGGCGTGGGTATCGGGGGCGTGCTCGAACCCGTTCAGGCCGCCCCGGTCATCATCGAGGACGATTGCTTCATCGGTTCGCGTTGCATTGTTGTTGAAGGCGTATGCGTGGAAAAGGAGGCCGTGCTGGGTGCCAATGTGGTGCTGACGGCTTCTACCAAAATAATCGATGTCAGTGGCGAACAACCTGTGGAATATGTTGGCCGCGTGCCTGCCCGTTCTGTGGTGATCCCGGGAACCCTTCCTAAACAATTTGCCGCGGGGACCTATCAGGTGCCCTGTGCCCTCATCATCGGGAAACGTAAGGAAAGCACCGACCGCAAAACCAGCCTCAACGACGCCCTTCGCCAGTACAACGTGGCTGTTTAAATTTGAAAATTTTAATCTTGGTTGTTTTGCAATAAGCAGGAGGGAGGATTATTTTCTTTCTGCTGTTTCTTTTTTGCAGGCTTTCTTTTCTTCATAAAATAGCCCGAAGAACAGGGAAAAGAACACAAAGAAGCTTAACCCGATCTGGGCGTCCAAGGGGTTGTTGCCCAGCATCGCCACCAGCATGATTACCAGGAACAGGTTGAAGGGCAGGAATCGGCTGGCCCGGGTGCTGCGAATAAACCAAAAATAAAGGGCGAATACTGCAATCGTTCCAAATACTCCTGCCATCAGTAACAGGATCAGGAATTGGTTATGAGGCTTCATCCTGAAATTGTCCAGTTGTGAGTCTATGGTTCTCAGCCCGTAATCCATTGCCATGAAAACATCACCAGTGCCCCATCCCAGAAGGGGATGTTGTTTAAAGGCAACCACCGAAGCCTTCCATAGCTCCAGCCTTTGGGTGAAGGTATGTCCGCTCGGGTTACCCGTCCGCTGGTATTCCATCACTTCCCAGGCGCTTTGGTGCAGACGCGTGAAAACGTGGGGCCAGCCCATGTACAGGTGGTTGGGCACCCCGTGCTCGATGGCCCGGACTTCTTCATCGCTCAGCGAAAGAATCCCAGCACGGTCCTTCTTCAGCCCCTTCGACGACAGGAAGCGGTACAAGGTGGCTTTCAGGGGCTGCCCCCTCCGGTCCAGACTGTCAACGGGAATTTGGCTGCGTTCATCCCAGGCCGGGCCGATCTCATCCTCAGCAATGAAATGATAAACCAGGTATCCGTTTTCCCTTTGCTGGTTTTCAAGGTCGTGTCGGTAAGTATTGCCCGCTTCGGTCCTTGCCGACAGGGCTTCTTCCTCCGGGTCAAAGTGAAGGGTCAGCGGTTTCATGACCCAGAGCAGCAGGAGGATGCCGGCCGCCATAACGCCTGCAATGGCCAGGGCTGCCAGCATGCGCCTTGTAAGTACCTGACCCCTGAAGACCTCGCGCAGCAGCAAAAAGGCCACTACCCCCGCCAGGCAAAGCAGGCCAGTGATGGAACTCAGCAGAAACAGGTAAAACAACAGCCAGCCAGAGATTAGTAGCGAAAGGCTCCGCCATAGCCGTTCCGATGTCATACGCCATACCAGCCATGGCAGCAAGAAGATGGTCAGTACCACCATCATGCTGAAATAAACGTGTGACTCGAAGGGGGAAATGGACCGCGGATCCATAAAATCGCGAGTCAGATACAGGATAAAGCCAATGACTGAGGTGACCAGCACCGTGAGCGAAAAAGCTATGACGGCCTGGTTCCACCTGTTTGCCGAAAGCGGACGGCTGGAGGCAAGCAAGAACGTCAGGGTGAACAGGGGTAGCTTGTTTTTCATGTCATACTCAATCCCATAAGAAAGGTCTTTGGTCCATAACAGCCCCATCAGGTAAACCACGTATATCAGGCTGAAGATCACCGCAGGACGGTTGTGAGCAAAGCGCAATATCTTTTCTCTGTAATGGCCTTCTGCCAGCCAGTTGACGCCCATCAGGATTTGTGCCACACTCACAAAGTAAATGGAAGTAGGCATTGCGATCACCATTAGGCATAACAGATAAAACAGGATCAGGTCATGTACGCTTTCGTGCTCCTGTTTGGTGAAGACGCTTCGCAGCATAGGTTAGGGGGAAATGGAACGTTTACAAAAATAACCCAATTATTTACAAAAAATTTTATCCCCTGTGCTTTCTTTTGCTATTCTTTCAGCCGATTTTAATATTGTCAACGCCTTGAAATAATCCTTTGGGTTTTTGTAACTTTGCCTATGGGAATTCCCCGAAAATAGCATTGGTTTTTGATGCCGGGATGCAGGGTGCATTTCCCATTACATTATGGAAGAAGAAATAAAAAAAATCGTTGAAGTGTTGAATCTCGGGGGTACCATTTTGTATCCCACTGATACCATTTGGGGCATCGGTTGTGATGCCACCAACGCCAAAGCTGCCGAGAAGGTCTATAAGCTGAAAGGCCGCGGAAAGGAAAGATCGCTCATTGTGCTGGTGGAATCGGTGGAGATGTTAAGGGAGTATGTCGGGGATCTCCCTGAGTTGGCCATTGACCTGATCGCCAGTATCACCGAGCCCCTGACCATTATCTATTCCAATGCACGCAATCTGGCAAAGAATGTGATGGCTGCTGACCACACGATTGCCGTTCGCATTCCCCGCGATGCGTTCTGCCAGGACTTACTGCACGCATTTGGCAAACCCATTACCTCCACTTCGGCAAACCGTTCGGGCGACCCCAACCCCCTTTCGTTCAGTAAAATCGAAAAGGAAATCCTGGAAGGAGTTGATTATGTTGTGAAGACCAACCAGAATCGTGTCAACCGCCCGAAACCTTCAACCATGGTCCGTATAAACAAGGATGGTGAGATTCAGATACTCAGAAATTAATCTTTTTTGAAAAAAAAACTGGCACATCCCGTTTTCCAGGTCGTTTCAGAAACTGCGGCTGAGATGGGCTGCCCGGCCTATGTGGTGGGAGGTTGGGTGAGAGATCTCTTGCTGCACCGCGAATCGAAGGACATCGATATTGTCGTGGTAGGCAGCGGCATCGAACTGGCTTCCAGGGTGGCCGAAAAAGCAGGGCAGGGAAATAAACTCAAGGTCTTTAAGAATTTCGGCACTGCGATGCTGCGCTGGGGCGACTGGGAGGTAGAATTTGTCGGGGCGCGCCGCGAATCTTACCGTATGAGTTCGCGCAAACCTGTCGTAGAAGACGGTAACCTCGACGACGACATGAAACGCCGCGACTTCACCATCAACGCCATGGCCATCAGCCTAAACGCGGACGATTACGGTACCCTGCTCGACCCCTTCGGCGGGCAAGAAGATCTTAAGGCTAAAACCATTCGTACTCCCCTGGATCCCGACCTCACCTATTCCGACGACCCTCTGCGTATGATGCGCGCCCTGCGTTTTGCTGCACAGCTCGGTTTTGAGATTGAGCCCGAGTCCTTTGCCGCCATTCAGCGCTATGCCCATCGCATCCGCATCGTCTCCATCGAGCGGGTGATGGACGAATTCAACAAGATTATGCTTACCCCGGCGCCTGGCAAGGGCCTATTGCAGGTACACAAATCAGGCTTGCTGCCCCATTTCTTTCCTGAACTCGATGCCCTGAAAGGCGTGGAAATGATCAACGGCAAGGCCCACAAGGACAACCTCTTGCATACACTGCAGGTGCTCGATAACCTGGCTTCCAAAACCAATGACCTCTGGCTGCGCTGGGCTGCCCTGCTCCACGACATCGCCAAACCTCCCACCAAGCGTTTTGACCCCGATGTAGGATGGACCTTTCACGGCCATGAGTTCCTGGGCAGCAAAATGGTGCCCCAGATCTTTCGCAAACTGAAGCTCCCCCTCAACGAGAAGATGAAATATGTGCAGAAGCTGGTACTCCTGCACCTCAGGCCCATTGTCCTTAGCGAAAGCATTGTCACCGACTCGGCTGTGCGCCGACTCCTGTTTGAAGCCGGCGATGACATCGACGACCTGATGTTGCTCTGCGAGGCCGACATCACCTCGGGCAACGCCCGCAAGGTGAAACAATACCTTCAGAACTTTGAACTCGTGCGCAGCAAGCTCAGCGAGATAGAGGAAAAGGACCGCATCCGCAACTGGCAGCCCCCGGTGACTGGCGACGACATCATGAAAACCTTTGGCCTGAAACCATCACGCGAGGTGGGAATCATCAAGACTGCCATCCGCGAGGCCATCCTCGAAGGCGACATCCCCAACGAAAGGGACGCAGCATGGGATTTGATGCTTAATGAAGGAAAAAAATTGGGTCTGGAACCACTGAAAGCCACAAAATAGTTAAATTTGTCTTAGGATAGGTTCCCGATTGGGGGAACCGGGAATTTTATACGGATATGCACATTTACCGCTTTAGACTGACATTTGAGGAGCAGGATGATTTTGCCCGGGAGATTGAGGTAGGCTCTGACCAGAACTTCGAGGATTTTCACAAAGCCATTGTGGGGAATCTTGGGCTGGAAGAGAATACGCTTTCTTCTTTCTTCATTACCGATTACCGCTTTCGCAAGAAGCGCGAGATATCCCTGATCGATATGAGCCCTGAAGAAAAGCCAGAGACTTTCGATGAGGAGGAAGAAGAAAAAATGCTGGTGATGAAGGATGCCGTCCTGAGTGATTACATCGACGATCCCCACCAGAGGCTTCTCTATGTTTACGACTACCTGAACTACTGGACGTTTTACCTGGAACTGCTCAAAATATTGCCGGCTGATCCCAAACAGAGCTATCCGCGCATCGCCAAATCCCTGGGCGAGGTGCCCCGCGAGCTTACCGCCAAGGCTCATCAGCTTTCAGGTCCAGACCTGGGCCTTGAGTTCGGCTTTGAGGAGGATCAGATTGACCCGGAAGATCTGAAGTCGCTTGAAGGCGATGACTTCCTGGATGAAGAAGGAGGCGGGAGCTTTGAGGACTTCGGCGAAGATTAATACAGACAAGACCCTGGTGGTCATCGCCGGGCCTACCGGGGTGGGCAAAACCAGCTTGAGTATAGACATTGCCGGGCATCTGCAAACGGAAATCGTTTCTGCCGATGCCCGGCAGTTTTACAAAGAGTTGCGTATCGGCACCGCAGCACCTGCGCCCGATGAACTTGCCCGGGTGAAACATCATCTCACCGGCCATCTCTCCATCTGCGATGATTACAACGTTTCCCGCTACGAACAGGAAGCCCTGGCTATGATCGAAACCCTGTTTCTTACCCATCCCTATGTGGTGCTTACCGGGGGCTCTGGCTTGTATATCGATGCCATCTGCCGCGGCTTCGACGATTTACCCGGCGCCGAACCTGACATCCGCCAGCAGGTCGACAGCGTGTATCGTCAGGAGGGCCTCGAAGGCCTCAGGCGCTGGCTCAAACAAATCGACCCCGGGTTTTATCTGCAGGTCGACCTGGCCAACCCCAACCGGATGAAACGTGCCATCGAGGTATTCCTGCAAACCGGGCAGAAATTTTCTGTCCTGCGCACCCAAACCCCCAAGCCCCGGCCTTTCCGCGTCAAAACGGTGGTCCTCGACCGGCCACGCGAAGTGCTGTTCGACCGCATCAACCGCCGTGTCGACCAGATGATTGCCGAAGGCATGGTAGAGGAAGCCCTGCAGTTCTTCAGGCTGCGACACCTCAACGCCCTGAATACCGTGGGTTACAAAGAAATCTTTCAGTGGCTGTCGGGCACATATCCCCTCAGGGAAGCCATCACCCGCATCAAAACCAATACCCGCCGCTATGCAAAACGGCAGATCACCTGGTTCAGGCGCTATCCCGATGCCCGCTGGATGGATCCTGAAGATTTGGAGTCAATCCTGGGCTATTTGCTCAATGATGAATGAGGATGATGGCGGATAAGCCGGCTAATGAACTTGTTCCTCTTCTTTTTCCTGGGCCGCTTTGGTGTGTTTTTCCTTCGACAGCAGACCAAACTCCATGGCGAGGAACTCCCTAAGCTGCACAGGCTTGACATTGCGCCTGATCTCTCCGCCCTTGGTCCACGAAATCCTGCCGGTTTGTTCGCTGACAATGACGGCGATGGCATCCGACTGTGCCGTGATGCCTGCTGCGGCGCGGTGACGCAGCCCCAGGTTGGAGGGAAACTCGCGGCTTTCACTGACAGGCAAAACACAGCGTGCCGCCCGGATGCGGTTGTTGGTGATGATCACCGCACCGTCGTGCAAGGGGCTGTTCTTGAAAAAGATGTTCTCCAGCAGTTGTTCTGAGATCCGGGCGTCGATCAGCTCTCCCGTCTCCACAAAGAAGGCCAGGTCATTCTCGTGGGTGAGCACCATCAGGGCGCCGGTTTTGCTCTCAGCAAAGCGCTGGCAGACATTGACAATGGCCGAAACATTCAGTTTGGTGCTCTCGTCCATCTGCCAAAGCCGTCTGAAGATGCCTTTGGGATTGCGATTCAGAAAGCTGCGGGTGCCCAGCACCAACAAAAACTTGCGGATCTCGGGCTGGAAGACGATGATCAGGGCCAGCACCCCCACGCTGATAAACTGCCCCAGGATGGCCGTCAGCAGCTCCATCTCGAAGATGCGTACCAGCCACCAGATGACGTAAATAGAGAGTATGCCCAGGAAAATATTTAAAGCCCCTGTCCCCCGGATCAGCAGGTATAACTGGTAGAGCAGGATGGCCACCAGCAGGATGTCGAGGAGGTCGAGCAGGCGTACCTGCAGAAAGGAAGAGGCGGCTAAAAAGGGCATAAACAGGGTTTTTACCGGATAAAATTAAGCGATTTCATTCTGACTTTTCAACATTTCAATGATTTTAATGGCTTCCACGGCCTCACGTACATCATGGACCCTGAGGATATTTGCCCCTTTGAGCAGGGCCAGGGTGTTGATGGCCGTGGTGCCGTTCAGGGCTTCTGCAGGGCTGTTACCAAGCACCCGGGTGATCATCGACTTGCGCGAAACACCCACCAGCAGTGGCAGCTCGAAGACACGGAAAAAGTCAAGCTGATTCAATAGCTGGTAGTTGTGTTCAACGGTCTTGCCAAAGCCAAAGCCCGGATCGATGATGATGTCGTTTACCCCCAGGGCATTCAGGCGTTGTATCCTTTCAGCAAAAAACAGGGAAATCTCTTTGATAAGGTCCTTATACACCGGTTTCTGCTGCATAGTAGCCGGGGTGCCCTGCATATGCATCATCACGTAAGGCACCTGCAGACGGGCGATGGTGTCGAACATCGCAGGATCGATATTGCCTGCCGAGATGTCATTGATCATATGGGCACCGGCTTCCACTGCCAGCAAGGCGGTTTCTGAGTTATAAGTGTCGACCGACAGCAGCGTATCGGGGAAGCGCCGCAAAATGGCTTTGATGACCGGCAGCAGGCGCTCCTGCTCTTCCCCCGGATCAATCAGGCCCGAGCCCGGACGGCTCGAGGCAGCCCCCAGGTCGAGGATGTGCGCCCCCTCATCCAGCAGGCGCTCGGCATGCTTCACCACATCCCAGGTCGTGCTGTATTTTCCCCCGTCGTAAAAAGAATCGGGCGTAATATTCACGATTCCCATCACCAGTGGTGAGGATAAATTTATAATTTTGCCCCGGAGGTTCAGGGTTTTCTTTGGGCAGAAAAACGTATCTTTCGCCATCCTTCCTTCTGAAACTTTTAATGAATGAACGAACGCACTATGGGCTCAGTATCAAAAACCGATCAGCAATACGATGCAATCAAACAGATCTGCCTTGAGGTTTTCACCGGCAAGATGCAGGATTATGGCACGGCCTGGCGCGTGCTGAGGCCCGCCTCGCTAACCGACCAGATCTACATCAAGGCCCAGCGCATCCGCTCGCTGCAACGCAAAGGTACACAAAAAATACTGGAAGGGATCGCCCCCGAATTTGTGGGCATCGTCAACTATGCGGTGATGGGGCTCATCCAGCTCGAGAAGGGCGCCGCCGACCAGGCCGACCTGCCAGCTGGCGAAGCCGCCGCCAAATGGGGCGAATACTTCGAGAAGGCCCGCAGCCTGATGCATGACAAGAACCACGACTACAGCGAGGCCTGGCGCGAGATGCGCGTCTCCTCACTGGCCGACATCATCCTGATGAAGCTCCTGCGCGTCAAGCAGATCGAAGACAACGAGGGCAAGACCTTCGTGTCGGAAGGGGTCGATGCCAACCTCTACGACATCATCAACTATGCCGTGTTTGCGCTTATCAAGCTCGAACTCGAAGGAAAGAACGACTGAAACCTTTATAAACAAAGGAAAAAACGGTGCTGCGATTCATAGCCAGGCGTTTGTGGTATGGCCTGTGGGTGTTCCTGGGGGTGGTCACCGTCGTGTTTTTCCTTTTTACAGTTCTGCCCGGCGACCCCGCACGGATGATGCTGGGGCAGCGCGCCGATATGGCCTCGGTGGAAGCCATACAGCGTGAACTGGGCCTCGACCGGCCTGTCATGATGCAATACCTCAACTACCTCAACGACCTCTCACCCATTTCCGTTCACAACCAACAGGAACCTGAAAGCTTTTTCTACCTGGATAAAGAAAAATATGATGCCGCAAAACTGGTTTCAGCCGGAAAGTATTCCCTGGTGCTGAAAAAGCCCTACCTGCGTCGCAGCTACCAGAGCAACCGCCCGGTGACCTCTATCCTGGCCGAGGCCTTTCCCAACACCCTGCTGCTGGCCGCTGTGGCCATCGTCTTTGCCATGCTGCTGGGCATCGCCCTGGGTGTGGTGTCGGTGGTAAACGACAGCCCCGCCATGGGGCGGGTCATCATGGTGTTCTCGGTGCTGGGCATGTCCTTACCCTCTTTCTTTGCCGCCATCCTCATCGCCTGGCTCTTTGCCTTCGTGCTGGGCGACCTTACCGGCCTCAACATGACTGGCAGCCTCTATGCCGTCGATGACTTCGGGCGCGGCGAATATATCCAGTGGAAGAACCTCATCCTGCCTGCCCTCACCCTGGGCATACGACCCCTGGCCGTGGTCACCGAGCTGACGCGCAGTTCCCTCCAGCAGGTCATGGCCCAGGACTACATCCGCACCGCCCGTGCCAAGGGCCTCAGCCTATGGCGCGTCATCACCCGCCACGCCCTGCGCAACGCCATGAACCCCGTTATCACCGCCATCTCGGGATGGTTCGCCTCCCTGATGGCAGGGGCCGTTTTCGTCGAATATGTCTTCGACTGGAAAGGCATCGGCGTGGTCATCGTCAGCGCCCTCGAAACCTACGACTTCCCCGTGGTGATGGGCGCCGTGCTGCTCATCTCCGTCATGCTCGTGCTGGTCAACATCACCGTCGACATCCTTTACGGGCTGCTGGATC
>JAZBOS010000041.1 GCA_036351255.1 Bacteroides sp. | reverse complement strand
GCCCCCGCAATAGATAATTAACCCGCAGGGGGGGCGCTTTCTCTCCATTGATCCTGACCACCCATCCTTCGGGATAATAGATCTCTGAAAAAACAGCCAATTGGTCTGTTCCTGTTTGGTATTGATATTTCAGGTAATTGGGCTGGTATTCAATAAGGGAAATGCTTGCAAGAGAATCAGGCACCAAAGTTTGCCCCTCCAGTAGTCCGGCAAAATCCTTATGGACAATGGCGGTAGTCCCTGGTTCAAATGCATCCAGGGCCAAAATCTCTTCATCAGCAGTCTGAACGGTTTTCGTATCCTGAACAAACCACGCATTCCCAAGGGCACCGGGGTTTAAGCGCGCCACTGGCTGACGGTTTTCACCGGGAACGATCACGTATTTGGTGTTCAGCATGTTCAGCACGGCCATATTGCCTGGCTCTATGTAGAATTCTATCAGGTCCTGGTAGCGCTGAAGCTTTGCACCGTGGTACCCGCCAAGCGATTTATGGAACCAGGAAGTGGACGTTTCATTGAAGGTGTTTGTCGCTCGGTTCAGTACCCTGAAGTGGGGGTCGGGATCCTGCAAGATCTGCAGATTGGCTTGGGTGGGCTGATAAGGGGTTTCAACAAGCCTGCGGGCCTGGAAATTGCTGTCGTTCAGATAACGCTTATTAACCGGCCACATGTCCAATACAATAAGACCGGCTATCAAAAGCACAAAAACAGTCCCTTTTATTTTTTTCAGGGAGAATAGGAGGGTGACCCCGGCGGCAATTACTATAAAGAGTGCACTGCGAATGGCATCAGAGCGGAAAACTGCTATGCGTGCATCTTCCAGCTGGGCCAGGAAGAGGTTGATTTGTGCCGAGGCCTGTTGATTTTGGGCAATCTGACTGGCGAAGTATTCCGATTCCATTTGGCTGGTAAACTTGAAAAATACCGTAGGCGCTATGTAGAAAAGGAAGGCAATGCCAGCGGTTAAGCCCAGGGCGGTGATAAACTCCTTACTCTTTATCTTAAGCAACTCAGGTTTCTGATACAACTGATGGAGCCCAAGGAAAGCCAGGGCGGGGATGGTAAACTCGGCAATCACCAGGGTCATCGAGACTGCCCTGAACTTATCATACCCGGGAATAAAATCAATGAAGAAGTCCGTCAGGGGCATGAAGTTCTTCCCCCAGGCCAGCATAATGGAGAGGATGGTGGCCAGCAACAGCCCCCACTTCAGCGGGCCTTTTACAAAGAACACTCCCAGGATAAAGAAGAACAACACGATGGCGCCAACATAAACAGGACCGGAGGTGAAGGGCTGATCGCCCCAGTAATGATTCTGCTGGCTGACAAATTCACGAAACTGGGGGTCCACCGCTTGCATCGCTTTGGGAATCTCACCCAGGGCGCCTGTGGCACCTCCCTTGGCATTGGGAATGAGCAGCGAGAAGGTTTCCCCGATACCATAGCTCCAGTTGGTGATATAGTCTTTTGACAGGCCGCTTGTTGGCTCGCGGTCACCAATGGTTAATTCTGAACCTCCCCGCATGGTCTCTGAAGAATAGACAAAAGTAGCCCAGAAGTTTCCAATGTTAAGTCCGGCGGCAATCACCAATCCGGCCAGAAGCACCAGCAGGCCTTTGGAAAAACGCAGCAGTTGCCCTTCGCGCAAGTGCTGGTAAAACTCAAAAAGCCCATAAAATACTACGATCCATGCCAGGTAATAGGTGATTTGAAAATGGTTGGCATAGAGTTGCAGCCCCATAAAGATGGCAAACAACAAGCCTCCCACCAAGCGTTTCCCCCTGAAGGTGTATATGATGGAAGCCATCACCGGGGCCATATAGGCTATGGCCACTGCCTTGGAGTTATGCCCCGCTTCCAGGATGATGAAATGATAGGACGATAAGGCAAAACCTATCGCCCCTAACAGGGCCACCCAGGGGTTGACCCTTAGCAATAACAGAAAAATGAAAAACCCGATGAAATAAAGGAATATCATATCGGCAGGGCGGGGGAGTCCAAGGGTAAGGATCTTGTGGAATAATCCTGACACATTGTAAGCCCATTTAACCGATATCTGGTAAGCAGGCATCCCTCCGAACATCGAATTCGTCCATAAGGCTTCTTTGCCCGTCTCCTCACGATAATCTTCAATTTCCTTGGCCATGCCCTTGTAGTTGACAATATCGGACTGGAGCAACCGCTTGCCTTCCAGGATGGGGCTGACGTATATGATTGTCAGCAACGCAAAAAGGGCAATGGCAATCAGGTATGGTAGAAGTTCCTTAATACTCGGAAACCTGTTTTTTTTGCTTTCCATAGTTTCAGCATTCCTTAGGGTTTATTCCTCTTTGATGTCTTCAAAATCAGTGTATTCTCCAAGCTTATTGGTGTCGGGCTGGTCCTGATCCTCCTTGTAGCTTATGGTCATCTCTCCAGCCTTCTTTTTCTTCTTTTCCTCGTACTGGGGATTATCCGCATAGAACTTTTTTTTCGCCCGTTCAATATACCTCTTTAAGAGCCAGGGAAATACATAAGTAGTGAGTACCCTGAAAATCAGGTATATGATTACAATGGTGCCAATGAATTTCAGCATGATGCAGCAGTAGGGACTGAAAACCCGCAGGTTTTTTCAGCCGTGTTGAAAACTAGCGGTCAAAGTTACGAAATTTAGCAGATCAGGACTTATGGTTTGCCTGCTTTTGCCGGAGTCATTCCTTTTCAGGAAAATACCAACCGGCAATATGTTTCCAGAATTTGTAGTGAAAGTTTTCGCCAAGCTCACCCGGATAAAGTTCAAGATAACTTTGGTCACCCGGTTCATAGGGAACCATGGTTATTTTGTTTTCCCTCTGGTAGATGTAAGGCATTTCGGGATGAAACTGAACCCCCAGTACATGGGGATATTTCTCATGTTCAAGGGCTTCCACGATTTTTCCGTCCATCGACCAGGCGGTTACCTTCAATCCCTTTCCAATCTTATCGGCTGCCTGATGGTGCGAACTCAACACATAGGGAAGTTGAGGCTCGTCCTTGTTGATTTCGGCCAGGTGTCCCGAAACGATATCGACCTGGTGGGGTTCGTAATAGGAAACCGTATGGTCGAGGCTGTAATTGGTCTGGTAATTCCTGTGCCGCATCTGATGATCGGTTTCAAGGATGTCCTCAATGGCCTGCAGCCCATAAATCTCTGTGGGAATGTCCTGGACCATCGTGCCTCCTGTGGCCACGTTCATACTCTGCATCCCCAGGCAAATACCAAGGATGCCATACCCGGGTTTCTCTTCGAGGAAAGGCGTAAAACCTTCATTCTGCGAGCCGCCCAGCAAATGGAAAAGCATGGAAATCTCCAGGAAATGCCGGTTGGGATCGGTAACCACGGTAAGCAGATCCATTGGCTCCCCGTAAGCTGCCGGGGGAATATCCGGCCCGCCAAAAAAGATGATGCCTTCTGATTCCTCAAAGACTTCCCGGAAAGCAGGCGTGCATGCATTCTCCGAATAAAGATTCCCGGGATTGAGTATAGGTGAAATGCCCATTAGGGCAATATTCTCAATACCCTGCTCACGCAGGAATTCAGCGCTCTGCTGGTAATCATAACTGCCACTTTCGTGGTATACCCCAACCACCCTGAATTCTTCCGGAAGGGGAAAGATTCCTTCTCCCTTCAGGAACAGGAAAGTCCTGAGGTTATTCACCGTGGGGTGCATGATTACAAAGTGCTTTTCCCCTTCAACGAAAACAGGGGTTTCAATAACAGGTTCCTGCGAAGATTTGCAGGCCTGTAACATTAACAGCAGGATCAGGATCCATTTGATTTTCCTCATCATTATCATTTTTGGGGTTAAATTCCAAAATGGGATTGGTAAATGTTTTTCACTTGCAGGTCAATCCAGCGATACACCTCGTCCACTTCCTTCTGTGTGGGCAGGGTAGTCCGCCATTGTTCAAGGTGTTCGTTCGTTCTTTTAATGATCGCCTGGTTCTCTGGGATCAGGCGCTGGGTGATTCCTGTGCCGTCAGCATTGTAAGCCCGGGTGGCGTTCAGGTAGTATTTTGTCGAGCCCCTGGTGGAAGGCACCAATTGCTTTTTCAGTTCCAGAGCCTTGTCACATACCGGCGCATGCTGGCTGCCAGCGGCGGTGATCATTTGCGGGAGCGTCCCCTTGGGCGTGATCCATACCGGGATGACCACTGAGGCCAGGGGGAAACCTACCATGGACCACATCGTGGTGAGCAGGGGTGATTCTTCTTGCCTGACGCCCTGCACGATGACCGATGCCGAAGAGTAAAAACGGTTGGTGCAGTCCTGGAAATAAAAGAAATGATCCTCATCTTCGGGGTATTGCAAGCCTTCCCGGGCGCTCTGACGGCTGAGAGGGTTTTCTGCCGCGATGCAAAAATGCTCTACCATATAGGGTACCGTCAGGTTGTTCGTTGCCGAAGCCCGGTAAAACATTTTCTCGGCGAACTCAAACCGGATATAACCTGCCCCATCATGAGGATCTCCCGTAAAGGAATAGTTCGTCCGGACAACATAACCGTGAGGCGCCACCCGCTGATCATTCACATCGATCTTTGTCCACGTATAGTTATCTGTTTCAAAAAAGGCCGCTCCGCCCAGGGCATCGATCACCCCGAAATTGGCTTCAACGCCCAGGGGTTTCCCCTTGTCCTGAAGAAACTGCTCAAAATCAGCCACCGTAGCACAGGTGAGCAGGGCCTCCTTCATCAGCACGCCTTCCAGGTCGGCCAGGGCGGTGGTGTCATCTCCCTTGAGGTTGTAGGAAGCCGAGTTCATGATGGCAAAGCCTGCCTCATTAAACCCCACCCAGATATGCTCCGGCAGGGTATCCTGAGAATTGACCAGGGCCATGGCTTTGTATTTCCCGGTTCCAAGGTAAATAACCTTATTGTCAAGGTCATCTGCATCACGGTGTTTCCAAAGCAGGGGCCTACCGTCGGGGGTCGCCTTGCCTGAAACCACAGCCACCGTGCAGGCCTTGATGGGATGAAGGCTAATGAGCAGGAAAAGAAAGCCAAGAATGAATATTTTTTTCATAACCAGTTTATTTTAGATGATCAGGTAACCCATATAGGCCAAAAAAGCAGCGAACAGAAAAAAGCCTTCAATACGTGAAATCTTTGCCCCGGACCGCATCAACGGAATAAGGACCAGGGAGAACCCTATCATTACCCCAAGGTCAATATTACTGATCCCTGTGGTTTCGATGGGCCGGATCAGGCCTGCCACCCCAAGAATGGCCAGGATGTTGAATATGTTCGACCCAACCACATTGCCAACGGCAATGTCGCTGTGCTTCTTCAGGGCAGCCACCAGTGAGGTGGCCAACTCAGGAAGACTCGTGCCGGCTGCAACGATGGTCAGCCCGATGAGGGCCTCACTGGCACCCAGCGCCCTGGCAAGGCCTGTAGCTCCATTGACGAGCAGCGAAGATCCCCCGGCCAGGACAGCAACACCCAGGAAGATATAGAACAGATCCCATTTTAGTGACGATAACTTCTCAGGGATGTCTTCTTCAAAAATATTTTCTGCAGCTTTCTTTTCTTCCTTTCGCGACTTGACAACATTAAAGGCGGTATAACTTATGGCTCCTGCCAGCAGGAACAGGGCCTCCCATCTCCCAATGCGCTGATCGAGAAAAAAGACGATAAATACCAGGGCAGTGGCCAGCATCAGGGGCGTATCAAACTTCAGCACCTGCAGATGCACCCTGAGGGGGAATATCATGGCGGAGAGCCCAAGGATTGCCCCGATGTTGAAGATATTCGATCCCAGAACATTCCCAATGGAAATGCCCCCCTGGCCTTTCAGCGTAGCCATACTGCTTACCAGCAACTCGGGCATACTAGTTCCGTATGCCACCACGGTTAAGCCAACCACCAGCGCTGAGATGCCCATCCTGACAGCCAGTGAGGAAGCCCCCCTGACCAGAAATCCGGCACCAAAATACAACATTACCAGGCCAGCCAGGACAAAACCAATATCGACGACCATAGGATGAGAATTTGCTCAGGAGGTAAAATTATGATTCTTTTACTTAAAATGTCCTGCAGGCATAAAAAAAAGATAACCCGCCGGGAGGCGAGTTATCTTCAATAATAAACCTAATTTTTAACCAAAACCTACTTATGAGTCTTTTCGTCAGACACGGAAAGCTTGTTGCGGCCTTTGGCACGACGGGCAGCCAGTACCCGGCGACCATTTTTCGTGGCCATGCGGCTTCTGAAACCGTGCTTGTTCTTTCTTTTTCTTACTGAGGGCTGAAATGTCCGTTTCATTATTCCAAATATTTTTCAGTACGTTATCTTTAACCTGAACCCTGGCTTTTTTCGCTATCTTTTGAAACGGTTTCTTCCCCGCTTCATTTTCAGGACTGCAAAGATAGATAAATTATTTTTTCTGCCAAAAGCTTTTTCAGAAAAAAATTCACAACAAAAAAAGCTAAGCCGGGAAGTTGGTTATCATGTTCTCTTCAGGCCAAAATTACGCAAAATTCAAATGCTCAAGCATAAAGCCCTGACTGTCTTTTTTCCAGAAAGGGGAAAGCTTCTTCATGCACACCCAATAAGCAGGAGGCTTTTTATATTTTCCCTTAAGATCCAAACAGTTTTAACCAATTTGTGATTAGGACTGATTTGCTTTCTTTCCCTTATGAGATCATTAAAAACACCCTGCCAGGATGTTTCCCCGAACCTACCATGATCATAGTTAATACGGAGTTTGTACGGTTTAAACCGTACAAACTCCGTATTAACTCCGTATTAACTATGGGAATGGGATTGCCTTATAAGGAGAAAGCCTTGAAAATGAAGTGCATACGAAACCACGGATTTTGAGTCTGCGCAGGGGTAGAAGTGGAAAAAATCTTTCAGGACTTCAGCAGCCAGCCAAAAAAAAGACTGCCCCAACGATTCGGGGCAGCCTTCTAATACAGAATAAAATGCTTCCTTATTTTTTAGGCGCATGTTTCAGGGTCTCTACCAGGTATTCATAGAAGAGCCCTACGGTTTTAATGTTCACTTTCTCATCGGGTGAGTGGGGATTGCGAATGGTTGGCCCGAAGGAGATCATATCCAGTCCCGGATAATGACCACCGAGGATGCCGCACTCCAGGCCAGCGTGGATCACCTTCTGAGCGGGAATCTTGCCCCACTTGTTCTGGTAAACGTCTTTCATGGCCTGCAGGATGGGCGATTTAACATTGGGTTTCCAGCCGGGATAAGAACCCGATTGCTTCACCTTGGCGCCAGCCATTTTGAAAACGGTGCGCATCATATTGGCCAGGTCTTCCTTGGCCGAATCCACTGAGCTGCGCTGCAGGGATGCTACCTCGATCTTGCCGTCCTTCGACTTGATGATGGCCAGGTTGGTGCTGGTCTCAACAATCTCGGGCATATCGCTGACCATACGCAGGGCGCCGTTGGGGCAGGCATAAATGGCATTCAGCAGGTTTTTGGTGGTCTTGCGGTTGATGATGAAAGCAGGCATTTCAGTTTTTCCAGCCTTCATGCTGAAGCCGGGATCTACATCACCCAGTTCCTTCTTCACGATACCGTCAAGCTCAGCCACCAGTTTTTCAAAAGCAGCGGCTTTCTTTTCGGGAACGGTTACGATGGCAGTGGCTTCACGGGGAATGGCATTGCGGAGGCTGCCCCCGTCAATAGAGGCCAGTTCCATGTCCATATCGCGGAAGGCAGTCCACATCAGGCGGTTCAGGATCTTGTTGGCGTTGCCACGACCCAGGTTGATATCCAGGCCAGAGTGGCCGCCTTTCAGCCCCTTCACTTCAACTTTATAAGCCACGTGGTCTTCGTCAACGGCCTTTTCCTTGTATTTGAAGGTGGCAAAGGTGTCAATGCCACCGGCACAGCCGATGTATAATTCGCCTTCATCTTCCGAGTCAAGGTTGATCAGGATGTCGCCCTGCAGCAGCCCGGGCTTTAACTCATTGGCACCGGTCATTCCGGTTTCTTCGTCAATGGTCAGCAATACTTCCAGTGGGCCGTGCTCCAGGTTATTGGCTTGCAGTACGGCCATGGCTGCGGCTGCGCCAATCCCGTTGTCAGCACCCAGGGGGGTGCCTTTGGCCTTCACCCATTCGCCGTCAATTACAGGCTGGATAGGATCTTTTTCAAAGTCGTGAACGGTGTCGTTGTTCTTCTGGGGCACCATGTCGAGGTGTCCCTGAAGAATGATGCCCTGGCGGTCTTCCATCCCGGGGGTGGCAGGCTTGCGGATGATCACATTGCCCACGTGATCCACAATAGTCTCAAGCCCCAGTTTCTCACCAAAGTTCTTGGCGAATTCAATGATTTTGGCCTCCTTCTTCGAGGGGTGGGGAATGCTGCAGATATCTTCAAAGATAGCCCACAGTGCTTTTGGTTCAAGGTTGTCTAGTACTCTGCTCATGTTATAATTATTTAATGATTTCACGAAAGATCAAAAGGTCCTGGTTGTATAGCTGGGAAAGGAAACGGGTGATCCTGTCCTCGGCGGGTTCAATTTTTTCACCCAATTTTTCACGCATCTCATGGCAAATGGTCCTGACATTTTTCTGCCCGTCGCAGGCAAGCCAGACGGCTGACCCCAGCTCATCGAGCGAGAGCTTGATGTAGGGGCTCTTTAACCTGGGCTGCAAGAGTTTTCCGGATAGCTTCCCACGAAAACGCGGAATGAGCACCCTGACCGTTCCTTCTTCTTCCAGCTCGTGCTGATGTTGGGGCAGGGGAGTCAGGTCCAGAAAATTGGAGTGCTTCAGGACTTCACGCCGCTTGAAATATCCGATTTTTTCATACATAGACGCAAAAATAAGTCAAAAAAACAAAAGGTTGCTTGTTTGGCAACCTTTTATTCCTGTTAGCTGTTAGAATGGCTTAAGCTAAAAACTGGGCCGCGTGGTTCTTGGTATCGACTTTTTCAATCACCTCGCTGATCACCCCTTTTTCGTCAATGATAAAGGTGGTGCGGTGAATGCCGTCATAGGTGCGTCCCATGAATTTTTTGGGTCCCCAAACGCCGTAGGCCTGGAGTATCTCTTTCTCGGTATCAGCGATCAGCGGGAAGGGCAGCTCGAATTTCTCAATGAACTTCACGTGCGACTTTTCATTGTCGGCACTTACGCCAACCACCTTATAGCCCTGCTTCATCAGCACATCATAGTTGTCGCGCAGGTTGCAGGCCTGGGCCGTGCAGCCCGGGGTGTTATCCTTGGGATAGAAATACAACACCAGTTTGCTTCCCTTGAAATCAGCCAGCGAAAGGGTATTGCCCTGGCTGTCTTTTCCTTTAAAATCAGGCGCTTTATCGCCGGGTTTCAGATGCGTCATATCGTTTGGTTTTTTATTGGTTTTCTGCTTAAGAAACAGATTCCGGGTTAAAAAGTTCAAGGTTTAAGGTTTAAAGTTCAATGATAACCAGGGAATCTGCAGGCACGAACTCCCCCTTTGGAGGGGGTTGGAGGGAGGTTGTTGGTTTCAGGTTTCCGGTTCAATGGTTAGCAAATCAAAAATCATCAATCATTAATCTAAAATCAAAATCAACCTTAAACCTTGAACCTTGAACCTTGAACCTTAAACCTTAAACCTTAAACCCTAACCCCTAACCCTTCCCTGATAATACTTACACGCCTCCGTCAGCGGGCATTCCTCGCATTTGGGACGGCGGGCCTGGCAAACATATCGCCCGTGCAGGATCAGCCAGTGATGGGCAATGGCCACCTGATGGGTGGGGATATAGCGCATCAGTTGCCGCTCAGTCTCCAGGGGCGTTTTGGCATTGGTGGTCAAGCCTATCCTTGCCGAGACCCTGAACACGTGGGTGTCCACCGCCAGGGCGGGCTTATCGTAAACCACAGAAGCGATTACATTGGCGGTCTTGCGCCCCACCCCGGGCAGTTTCATCAACTCCTTCACATCACTTGGTACGATGCCCCCGAATTCATTGACAAGCTTCTGCGCCATCCCGATCAGGTTCTTTGACTTGGCATTGGGGTAGGAGCAACTCCTGACCAGGGCAAACACCTCCTCGGGCTGCGCCAGGGCAAGCAATTCCGGAACAGGAAAACGCTCGAAAAACGGCGGGGTAATCATATTTACCCGCTTGTCAGTGCACTGTGCTGAAAGAATCACCGCCACAAGCAAATGATAAGGGTTCTGGTACACCAGTTCCGTCTCCGCCACCGGCTGATGCGTGGCAAAATATTCTAGCACAAAGGCAAAGCGTTCTTTCTTCGTCATAATTCCCTGTGAAACATTGGCGAAAATAAAGAAATTTTTAACTTTGATAAACAAGTTTCATTTTTCATGACCAGAATTCCAGAATATTGGTCTGAAGTTACCCCAGGAATTGATTGAAATCCCTAAACTGAAAAAACCTCAACCTTAACCTTAACCTCAACCTCAATCTTAACCTTAACCTCAACCTTAACCTTAAATGCATTCTTACATCCAACCCCTCGCCCAGGCCTATGCCCAGCACGCCAACCTGGAAAATGCCTTCTGGATGAAGAAGTATATGAAGAACCAGTTTCCGTTTTTAGGCATCAAGACGCCTGACCGTACCCGCATCAACAGGGCTTTCTTTGCCCAGTATGGCCTGCCGGAGTTCAGGGAACTGGAGGTCATTGTCGATGAGCTGATGCTGCAGCCCCAGCGTGAGTATCATTATTTTGCCATCTCCCTGGTGGGAAAAATGAAAAAACAATGGACCCCCGACACCTGGAAGTTGTTTGAGAAGATGATCCTCACCCATTCGTGGTGGGATACTGTGGATGCCCTGGCAGGAGGTACCGTGGGGCATTACTTCAGGCGCTATCCCGGGCTCACTGAGCCGGTCACCGCCCCCTGGAACCGCAGCGAAAATATGTGGCTCATCCGCACCAGCATCCTGTTTCAGCTTAACTATAAGCGCGACACCGACCAGGAACTATTGTTCAAATACATCAGGCCCCACCTGGGCAGCAAGGAGTTCTTCATCCAGAAAGCCATTGGCTGGGCCCTGCGACAGTATGCCCGCACCAATGCCGAGGCCGTCATTCAGTTTGTAAACGGCCATGAGCTGGCTCCCCTCAGCCGCAGGGAGGCCATGAAACACCTGAAGGGGTAAACCTTCCTTGCATCTCCCTTTTGGGAAACCCGCAGGCAAGCAAATTAAATGCTAAGGAATAGCTGGGCAAAAGCTTATTGAATTCAGCCCTTTTCAGGATTGCTCCTTTTTTGGATACTCATCCTGATCCAGTCGTTGCGTTTCACCACCAGCCGGAAAATCGACAATAGCATTAACAGGGCCCCGGTTCCGATAAAGAAGTTCCTGATGGAGGGTAAGTCAATGTAATAAATGTTCCAGATGCAAACCGCGATGAGCGGCAATTCAAACAAAGGGTGAAACCGGTAAAGGAATCCAGGGGCTTTTGAAAATTGAATCTCCATTTCATCCCCAAGCTCAACCATTGCCTTGCGGCTGCCATAAAAGCGTGTGCTGGCCTGTATCTCCGCCTGGTTCACATCTACCCGGACCTCTGCTGATTCTCCCTGCTTCAGGCTGGCAAGTTGCACACCGTTTACCAGGATCTGGTACTGTGTTTCACTGTAAACAGCTTCCTTGGGACGTGAAAAGCTCAGGGTTTTCATAGGTTCAGGGTTTTGGGATATCCTTTACATTCTGCATCGTTCATTGTACCGGCTTAAAAATGATAAACCTGGTTAATACTGTTCCTTCAATCTACTGAATGGTCTTTCTGAATAATGCATGCTAACTTTTTCGTATATGAAAAGTAGGCGGCTTCGGCGAAATTCTCGTTCAGTTTGCGATGGACCTCTTGCGTGCTGTAACCCTTTTTTATTGGCTCCTAGCCTATTTAGCATATACATTGTTGTATGCTTTTATATCTCTTGCAGTTTTTCCAGCATTTCTTTTGTTGACTTACTGTCAGGATTTAACATAAGCGCTTTTTTGTAGTTCATAATTGCTTTATCAATCTTTCCTGTTTCTGCCAGCATTTCGCCGTAGCGATGATATACCTTCCAACTCTCAGGAAATAGACGAATGTTCAATTCTAAAATCTCAGTTGCCAGACTGGACGCATCAAGACGTAAGTAATGATATGCTATTTGGGTTATTAGAGTTTCTAAATTAGGATAAAGCTGTTTGTAATAATTTTGATTTTGTTCAATAATAGCGCAAGCTTCTTTGACATCAACCCGGGGATTGAATTTAAGATTGAGCAAATAATCAGAAGGGATCCATTCTTTGTTTAGATCATGGTCCAGCCAGTCATTAATTAACTTTGAATAACTCTCTGAATATTCTATTCTGGAAACCGAGGTTAAAGCATCTACTTTTATTTCCGGTTTAGGTAGCCAGTCTCCACCACCGGCTGTTACAACCAATAAAATTTTATTTGTAGAATCATTTTTTAAGAAATTATTAATTTTTTTATTTAATCGAATAATAAAAGAATTAATAATTAATATTCTATCCCAATTATCACTGTCTGTTTCGGAAAGCTCATCCACATCAATTACTTTAACATAAACAGATTTGGACTTGAGAGAATCACATAGATCTTTTACGAGTATGTTTTTAAATGCTGTACTTTGAGTGGCGATCAGTACCTTTTCTTTTGGATTGGTTACATTAATTTCATAAGAATCTGCTGTTCGGGGGTAAAACTTATATACATAGATTGCAAATCCAAGGATAATTATTGCGAATATCCCACCTAAAATAATACATGATATTTTTATGATTTTTTTTCTCATAATAATTTCAATAAGAATTTTAATTGATATACACAGTTGTAATGTTATAATAGCACACAACGTGCAATTAACGCAATAAATATAATACTTTCGTAAATACCCGATTAATAACGTTCGGTTATTTACATAAAAAATCCTCATTAATTGCAATAACTCATTAATTGTATGCACATTAGGTTTCGTTTTGGTTTTATTTTTTTTTCATATACGAATATTTATTTATACTTGGGGCGATAAAAAACGACGATCTGATCAATGAATTTGAGCGGAAGATGATCGTTCAAAGATCCAGTCAAAGCGCCATTCAAAATTACAAACGTGTGGTCAGGGGCTTCCTCCGGCTGCTTGAAAAAAACCGGCGGCTTCGCGAGCTATCCTTGCGATTGATTCCTTGCAGCCCCGAAAAATCAATAGCCCCGGCATTTATGCCGGGTAAACCAAAGGTTAATCACCATAAGAGGCTTTAGCACCAACCGAATTAATTTGGGTTAAAACCCCATGGGTTGTTGCGCCCTTCCTTCCGTGGCCTGAAGGCTAGGGCTATTGATTCTGGCAATGCTGGAAACCAACAGGCACAGCATTCATGGCGTGTAACTTAATGCCAGCCCTTCGGGCTGGGAAGGGGAGGGGGATACCTGTTTTTCTATCGCTATGCCACCCCTGACGGGGTGGAAATCCGTTTAATTTAAAGGAGTTCATAGGAAAGCCATGCATTCATTTCCCATCCAGACTTGCACCTCGGAGAGGTGCCACAGCGATAGCCCAGCCATTACCCCTGCCCAGCGCGCACCCCGTGGGGGTGCCACAGATAGATTGAACTTCCTGGTTTTATTT
>JAZBOS010000040.1 GCA_036351255.1 Bacteroides sp. | reverse complement strand
GCTTTCAGCAACAAGTCGAGGGAGGACTGATTTTGAACGAAAATATGAGTGAACTTTTTCAACTGCCTGCGAAACCACCCCCCGTAAGGTTTAAAGAAATGCTGCTCGGGCAGGAAGTGGGCCGAGATGACAAAGCTTGGAATCTGCTTCCGGTAAAGGGTATCCAGATAGTTAAACCAAAACTCATACTTCACAAAAACTGCAAGCCGGGGATCCCATATATCAAAGAACCGCTTGACCTGGGCGGGCGTGTCAAGCGGAAGATAAAACACGTGGTCGGCCTGTTCATAATTTTTCCGGATCTCATAGCCAGAGGGAGAAAAGAAGGTTAGCAGGATCCTGAAATCGGGGCATGCCTTACGAAAGGCTTCAATCACAGGCCGGCCCTGCTCAAACTCCCCCAGTGAGGCACAGTGGAACCATGCCAGGGGACCCTTCCCTTTTTTGACAGCCTGCATCCGTTCGAACTGTCCCTTGCGGCCTTGGTGCCATCTTTTTACCTTTGGCGAAAACCAAGCCATAATCCCTGCCCCCAGCCGGTATATAAAAAGAAAGAAATTATAAAGAATCCGCATCCGGAGGTTTTTTTTCTTGTCCAAAGATACGGCATTCAAATAAAACGAAACGCGATATCTTCAAAAAAAGAAACTTTTGAAAAAGCAAGGAAAATAGGCCATCAGGCCACCAAAAAAACCTGACCGAAAGAATAATTTTTATCTTTGTAAGCTGAAAAATTCATCCAAAAAACAACCTTTTCCTCCTTTATGAAGAAAATCCAGATGGTTGACCTCAAGGGTCAATACGACAAGATCAGTCAGGAAATTGATCAGGCAGTTCTGAATGTCATCCGCTCCACCCAATACATCAACGGCCCCGAGGTAAAAAGCTTCCAGAAAGAGCTTGAGGATTACCTGGGGGTAAAGCATGTCATCCCCTGCGCGAATGGCACTGATGCACTGCAGGTAGCCATGATGGCCCTTGACCTGAAGCCCGGCGATGAAGTCATTACCACCTCCTTTACTTTTGTCGCCACCGTTGAAGTCATTGCCCTGCTTGGCTTGACACCTGTTCTGGTCGATGTGGACCCCCTTACCTTTAACATCGATCCCAGGGCATTCCGAAAGGCCATCACCTCAAAAACCAAGGCTGTTGTGCCGGTTCATCTCTTCGGACAGTGTGCCGACATGGACCCTATCCTGGAGATCGCCCGCGAAGCAGGCATTTACGTCATTGAAGACACGGCCCAGGCTATTGGAGCTACTTACAGGTTTAACGACGGGACAAGCAAAAAGGCAGGGGCTATGGGGCACATCGGTTGTACTTCCTTTTTCCCCTCAAAAAACCTGGGCTGTTATGGCGACGGCGGGGCCATCTTTACCAACGACGATGACCTTGCGCAGCGCATGCGCGTGATCGTCAACCATGGTATGGAAGTGCGCTACTACCACGACTCCATTGGTGTTAACTCACGCCTCGACAGCATTCAGGCTGCTATATTGCGCATTAAGCTCAGGCACCTCGACCAGTATGCAGAAGCCCGTCAGGCCGTTGCCGACTATTACGATTTTGCCTTCGCCAACAACCCCAGGTTGCTGACACCAAAGCGGGCAGGAAACTCCACCCATGTGTTTCACCAATACACCCTGATCACCAGGGACATTGACCGCTTTGGCCTTCAGGAACACCTCCAGTCAAAAGATATACCGGCCATGGTCTATTATCCTGTCCCCATGCATATGCAGAAGGCTTATACTGACCCCCGGTATCGCGAGGGTGACTTCCCGGTTACCGAAGCCCTCAGCAAGAGTGTCATTTCGCTGCCCATGCACACTGAACTCGATGATGAACAACTGAAGTTTATCACTCAATCTGTCCTTGAATACGTGAACCGCTAAGCCAGGTCCAATGAAGGAAAAAGAATATTTCCACCACGAAACCGCTGTGATCGATCCTGGCTGTAAGATAGGCAAGGGTACCAAGATCTGGCATTTCACCCATATCATGCCCGACTGCGAGCTTGGCGAGCATTGTAATCTGGGCCAGAACGTAGTGATATCACCGGGGGTAGTCCTGGGTAACAATGTGAAAGTGCAGAACAACGTTTCCATCTATACCGGGGTCATTTGCGAAGATGATGTGTTTCTGGGTCCTTCGATGGTTTTTACCAACATCGTAAATCCCCGCAGTGCTGTGGTACGCAAGGATCAGTACGTTAAGACCCTGGTGCGGCAAGGGGCAAGCATAGGTGCCAATGCCACCGTTGTTTGTGGTATTGAGATTGGGGAGTTCGCCTTTATTGGTGCAGGGGCCGTGGTCATTCGCGACGTGCCTGCCTATGCCCTGGTGGTAGGTAATCCAGCCCGTCACATTGGCTGGATGAGTGAGTTTGGCCATCGCCTCGCTTTCGATGAGAAAGGAATGGCCAAATGCCCTGAAAGCGGGCAAACCTATGCCCTTGAAAACGGAAAGGTCAGAAGGATTAGTTAGGGGTTCGGCCTTCGGGGATAAAGGTTTTAGTTGGATAAGTTGCAGGCAGGCTCCTGGTTCTCGGAGCATGATAAGGCAGGATAAGTTGCCATTAAAAAAGATGAATATGGATAAGCCAAGTGGGAAGATCCGATTTGCAGTGGTTGGCTGCGGACATATCGGGAAAAGGCACGCAGAGATGATCCTGCGCAATCCTGAAGCTGAGCTGGTGGCCCTCTGCGACATCAAGCCCAAGGAGCAACTGGGTATCGATCATTTCGGAGTTCCCTTTTATCCCTCCATCGAGGATCTTTTGGCCAGTAAAAGCGAAATGGATGTAGTCAATATCTGCACACCCAATGGTTTTCACGCCCGGCATTGCCTGCAAGCCCTAGAAAAGAAGATCCATGTGGTATGCGAAAAGCCCATGGCCTTAACCAAAGCACAATGCGAGGCCGTCATTTACAAATCGCTGCAGGTCAGCCGGCAGCTGTTCCTGGTGATGCAGAACCGCTACTCTCCCCCTTCCATCTGGATCAAGGAAATGATCGAGAAAGAGACCTTGGGCAATATTCATATGGTCCAGGTGAATTGCTACTGGAACCGCGATTACCGCTATTACAAAAAAGGAGAATGGAAAGGTACTGCAGATCTTGATGGAGGGACCCTTTTCACCCAGTTTGCCCACTTTGTGGATATCATGTACTGGCTTTTTGGCGACATCAGGGATATCCAGGGCATCTTTAACGATTTTGCCCATCAGGACCTGACAGCTTTTGAAGACTCCGGGATGGTAAGCTTCAACTTCGTGAACGGGGGCATGGGAAGCATCAATTATTCCACCGCCGTCTGGGATAAGAATATGGAAAGCAGCCTGACCATCATTGGTAGTAAGGGAGCCGTTAAAATTGGCGGGCAATACATGAACGAAGTGGAGTATTGCCACGTTCAGGATTACGAAATGCCAAACCTTCCACCGGCTGAGCCCCCCAACGACTATGGCCCCTATAAGGGCAGCGCAGCCAATCATCACTTCATCATTCAGAATGTGGTTGACACCTTAAAAGGTAAAACCACCATTACCACCAATGCCCTTGAGGGCCTCAAAGTGGTGGAGATTATTGAACGTATCTATGCCCTACGCGATAAGCAGGAGAACAACAATAACAAAAAATCATAACCTTTTAAACGATGAATATTTACGAGAAACTGATTAACAAAGAGGCCACCCTTTCGGTGATCGGATTAGGATATGTAGGATTACCCATTGCCCTCGAATTTGCCCGCCAGATCAAGGTGGTGGGTTTCGATATCAAGGAAGACCGCGTTGAAATGATGCGAAACCACATTGACCCCAGCGAGGAACTGGAGGCTGAAGCTTTTGAAGGCTGCGACATCGTGTTCACCGCCAATCCTGAAGACCTGAAAAAAGCCAATTTTCATATTGTTGGGGTTCCCACCCCTATCGATGACCACAACCTGCCCGACCTCCGTCCGCTGCTTTCAGCGACCCGCACAGTGGGCAAAGCCCTTAAAAAAGGCGATTACGTGGTTTACGAGTCTACTGTTTATCCTGGTTGTACCGAAGAGGACTGTATGCCCCTGCTCGAGGAGCTATCGGGCCTGAAAGCTGGTCAGGACTTTAAAGTGGGCTTCTCGCCCGAACGTATCAACCCCGGCGACAAGGAGCATACCATTACTTCGATCACCAAAGTCGTATCGGGCAATGATGATGTAGCCCTCGATAACATTGCAAATACCTATGAGCTGATTGTAAAGGCTGGGGTTCACCGCGCCCCGTCCATCAAGGTAGCCGAAGCTGCCAAAATTATCGAAAACACCCAGCGCGATGTAAACATTGCCCTGATGAACGAGCTTTCCATCATCTTCAATCGCATGGGCATCAACACCTATGATGTACTTGAAGCTGCTGGAACCAAATGGAACTTCCTCCGATTCTATCCTGGTCTAGTGGGCGGCCATTGCATTGGCGTTGACCCCTATTACCTGGTCTACAAGGCAAAGGAATACCGCTACCACCCGCAGGTGATTAACTCGGGGCGCTTTGTAAACGACAGCATGGGCTTTTACGCCGCCAAGCAACTGGTGAAAAAACTCATCGCTGCAGGAAAAAACATCCTGGGATCAAAAGTGCTTATTATGGGCGCTACTTTTAAGGAAAACGTGGCTGACAGCCGCAACTCAAAAGTGGCTGACCTGGTCTGCGAACTTCAATCCTACGGCGTGAAGATAGATGTTGTTGATCCCTATGCAAGCAGCGAGGTCATCAAACACGAATACGGCTTTGAACTGATTGAAAAACCAGCCAACGATTACGATGCCGTGGTGGTGGCCGTGAACCACCACCCCTATATGAAGTTAACCGAAAATGACCTGAAGAACTTCATGCAGGGCACTGAAAACCCTATCCTGGTGGATATTAAGGGCATTTTCAGGAATAAGATCAAGGATCTGATCTACTGGAGTTTCTAAACAAAAAAACAATGAGCAAAAAAATCCTGGTTACCGGAGGTACCGGATACATCGGTTCGCATACCGTGGTTGAACTGCAGCAAAGCGGATATGATGTTGTAGTCATCGACAACTTGTCGAATTCCACTGCCCGCATCATTGACCAGATCGGCCGTATCACCGGTAAGAAACCAAGGTTCTATGAAATGGACCTGTGCAATGAGGCTGCCCTTCGCGTTTTTTTCAAGGAAAACCAAGACCTGGCCGGCATCATCCACTTTGCCGCCTATAAAGCAGTGGGCGAATCGGTGGAGTTCCCCCTGAAATATTACCACAACAACCTGGTGTCGCTCATTCTCCTGCTCCGCTTCATGGAAACCTTCCATGTGCCCAACATCGTATTCTCTTCTTCTTGCACGGTTTACGGACAGCCCGATGAATTGCCTGTCACCGAACTAGCCCCGGTTAAGGAAGCATTCTCCCCTTACGGAAACACCAAACAGATCAGCGAAGAGATCATTAAGGACACCGTTAAGACGATGCCCCTTCGGGCCATCTCCCTGCGTTACTTCAACCCCATCGGTGCCCACAGAAGTGGCCTCATTGGTGAGCTGCCCATTGGCATTCCCAACAACCTGGTGCCATTTATCACCCAGACCGCCATTGGGAAACGTGAAAAACTCATGGTGTTCGGCGATGACTATGACACCTCCGACGGCACTGCCATCCGCGATTACATCCATGTGGTCGACCTGGCCAAAGCCCACGTGGTGGCTGTGGAGCGCATGCTTCATAACGAAAACGAGAAAAACTTCGAAGTCTTCAACCTGGGCACCGGCAAGGGCACCAGCGTGATGGAGGCCATCCAGGCCTTTGAAAAGGTTACCGGCATGAGACTGAATTATGAAATCACCGGCCGGCGCTCGGGCGATGTGCCCCGGGTGTGGGCCGATACCACCCTTGCCAACCTGAAACTTTGCTGGAAAGCCCAGATGGGACTGGAAGAAATGATGGCTTCTGCCTGGCAATGGGAAAAAAACCTTGCCGCAGGCATTCTGGAATCTTAACTTTACAAAATGAAAAAAATTCTTATCACCGGCGGTGCCGGGTTTATTGGTTCACACGTAGTGCGCCTGATGGTCAACAAATATCCGGAGACCCAGGTATTTAACCTCGACAGCCTGACTTATGCAGGCAACCTGGCCAACCTCACCGACATAGAAAATAAACCAAACTACCATTTCCTGAAGATTGATATCCTTGGCCAGGAAAAGATCAACCATTTATTTGAAGAACACGACTTTGATGCCGTGCTTCACCTGGCGGCTGAAAGCCACGTCGACCGTTCCATCACCAACCCACTGGAGTTCATTCACACGAATGTGTTGGGCACCGTAAATCTGTTGAATGCTGCCCGCACTTTCTGGAAGAAGCCATACGAAGGAAAGCGCTTTTATCATATCAGCACCGACGAGGTCTATGGCTCGCTGGGCAGCGAAGGCCTGTTTACCGAAACCACTGCCTACGATCCCCGCAGCCCCTATTCGGCATCCAAGGCCTCCAGCGACCATTTTGTCAGGGCTTATCACCATACATATGGACTGCCCGTGGTGATCTCAAACTGCTCGAACAATTACGGCCCCAACCAGTTCCCCGAGAAACTCATTCCGCTGTTCATCAACAATATCATCCGAATGAAGCCCCTGCCTGTCTATGGCAAGGGTGAGAACGTGCGCGATTGGCTTTATGTGGAAGATCACGCCCGCGCCATTGACCTGATCCTCCGCGAGGGAAAAAACGGGGAAACCTACAACATCGGTGGGCACAACGAATGGAAGAACATCGACCTGATCAGGGTGCTATGCAAGATCATGGACAAGGAACTGGGACGAGAGCCGGGACGCTCCGAAACCCTCATCACCTTTGTCAAGGACCGGGCAGGACACGACCTGCGCTATGCCATCGATGCCGGCAAACTTCAGCGCGAGCTGGGCTGGAAGCCCTCACTGCAGTTCGAGGAAGGCCTGGAAAAAACAGTCGACTGGTACCTGAACAACAAGGCCTGGCTTGATCAGGTCACCTCGGGTGAATACCAGAACTATTACCAGCAGCAATACGAAAAACGTTAGCGCCTGCAAGCCCTGAACAGAAAATAAAAACCTGCATATGAGCCACCTTTTCGGATCCTGGTTTAGGAAAAAAAAGCTTGATCACCCGGTGGATCTTTCGCCCCTGGTGACCGATATGCATTCTCACCTGATCCCGGGCATCGACGATGGCGCGCCCGACATGGCCACCGTGCTGGCCCTGCTCGAGCAACTGGCAGGTTTGGGATACCAAAAAGTGATCACCACCCCCCACATTATGGCCGATCTTTACAAAAACACCAGGGAGATCATCGAAAAAGGGGAAAGAGAGGTAAAAAAAGCCATTGAAAAGGCAGGCATTAACATTGAGTTTCATGCCACGGCCGAATACCTTATCGATGAAGGTTTTGCACCCCTTATAGCCAGTAAGGAGGTCATGACCTTTGGGCAGAATTATGTGCTGGTTGAACTGCCTTACTACAGCCCGCCCCAGAACCTCAGCGAACTGCTTTTTGAAATGCAGGTGGCCGGCTACCGTGTTATCCTGGCACACCCCGAGCGCTATGTATACTGGCACCACAATTTCTCAAAACTCGAGGAATTAAAGGACCGCGAAGTATTCTTCCAGTTGAATACCATTTCCCTTTCAGGGTATTACTCCCTGACCACCAAGAAAATATCGGAAAAGCTGATCGATGCCGGGATGATCGACTTTTTGGGCAGCGACCTGCATAGTTTTCAGTATCTGAAACTGCTCGAGAAAAGTTTGTTCGAACCGGCCCTGGAAAAACTGCTTAATTCAGGAAAGCTAAAAAACCAAACCCTATGAGGCCAGCTTCGTGTAATATCAGGACTATAATATAGACAACGTAAAGCAAAAAAAGCACCCCGCCCTGCCAGCGCTCCAGGATGTTCTTCCTGGGGGTAAACATAAAGAAAAAAAGCAGCAAGGTCGAGAACAAGCCGACCAGGACATCGAAATTCATATCCTTGTTAAATTTCAGGGGTTGAATCACGGCACTTAGCCCAACCACAAAGAAAATATTGAAGATATTGGATCCCACAATGTTTCCAATCACAATGCCTGCATTCCTCTTATGGGCAGCCACTACACAGGTGGCCAGCTCGGGGAGTGAAGTCCCCACTGCTACAATGGTCAGGCTGATCAGGGCTTCGCTCATCCCCAGCAGGGAAGCGATTTTGACTGCACCTTCCACGATCCATTTCCCACCAAGAGCAAGCCCTCCGATCCCCAGCAGAATCATCACCAGCGACAGCCACAAAGGCAAGCTTTTCACACTAACATCCTCATCCAATCCGTCGTTCCCAAATCGGAAAGCATAGATCATGAACCCAATGAAAAATACGATCAGGATGAGACCGTTCAATCGGTCGATTTGTGCCACCTCAGTGACCCGAAACAGGTTGTCGTTGGCAAGGATCCCGATGATCAGGGCGGCGGCAATGGCAATGGGGATCTCGAGGGCAAAGGGAATGCGCCTCCATTTATGATTGACATTGACCGCCAAAGGAAAAATCAGGGCGGAAACCCCCAGAATGAGCAAGATGTTGGAAATATTGCTGCCAAGGATGTTGCCCATGGCCACATCGTCAGCATCCGAATAGCTGGCAATGAGGTTCACGACCAGTTCAGGCGAGGAAGTGCCCAGGGCCACGATGGTCAGGCCGATGACTATGTTCGAAATGCCGTGTTTTTTAGCGATGGAGGCAGCTCCGTCTACAAGGAACTGCGCCCCAAAAATCAGAAAGAAAAACCCGGCAATAAACAGGATATAGGTAATCATCGACCTCCTTGAAATTAAGCACTGTAGGCTTCTATTTCTCTATTGAGTTTCTTCACCAGTCCCTGCAGCACAGTACCCGGGCCCACTTCCACGAAAGTGGTCGCACCATCGGCCATCATGTTTTGCATGATCTGGGTCCAGCGCACCGGCGAAGTCAGCTGAGCCACAAGATTTTCCCTGATCTGTGAAGGATCGGTAATGGCTTTTGCATTCACGTTTTGGTAAACAGGGCAGATGGGTGCTTTAAAAGTCGTCGCCTCAATGGCAGCAGCCAGTTCCTGGCGCGCAGGTTCCATCAGGGGCGAGTGGAAGGCCCCACCTACCTTGAGGGCCAGTGCACGCTTGGCACCCGCTTCTTTCAGCTTCTCCATGGCAATTTCCACACCCTTGATGCTGCCCGAAATGACCAACTGACCGGGACTATTGTAGTTGGCCGGAACCACCACCTCGAAAATACCAGCGCAAATACTTTCCACGGCCTCATCCTCCAGGCCAATGATTGCAGCCATTGTCGAGGGCTCGGCTTCGCAGGCTTTCTGCATGGCCTGGGCGCGCTTCGACACCAGCAACAGCCCGTCCTCAAAACCCAGGGCGCCGGCAGCCACCAAGGCTGAAAACTCGCCCAACGAGTGCCCGGCCACCATATCTGGCGTGAACTTCTCACCCAGGGTATGGGCCAATATGACCGAATGCAGGAATATAGCCGGCTGGGTCACGCGGGTCTGGCGAAGGTCCTCGTCTGTGCCCGAAAACATCAGGTCAGTGATGCGAAAGCCCAGCAATTCATTAGCCTTCTCAAACATTGCACGGGCCATTTCAGAACCCTCATACAAATCCTTACCCATACCCACAAACTGGGCGCCCTGGCCGGGAAATACAAATGCTTTTTTCATAAATTGCTCGTATTGTTTGGTTTCAAAAATTCCGGCCACAAAGGTAATGATTTTTCAAAAGCCTTGAATGAGACTGGCTGATCTTCATCATCCACCCAAGCCTGTGTCCCTTCATAAGCAAAACCCGGAAATTTTTCATTTCTCATCTTTCATTTTTCATTTTCTCAACGCCCCCTCTCCCCCTTCATAAACCTACCAAAGACCTACTTTGGTCGTGTCCACACGAAGCCCATCAAAGCCCGTCACGACCATTACACGAGCATGGTACGAGCGTGGTTGAATAAGGTGTGTTTTTTATTATGCAAATAATGCATTTTTTAGGACTAATTATTTTTTTCAATTAAAACCTTTATCTATTACAGGCCAGCATTATACTCCCTGAATAATCATCCCGGGAAAAGCCAGTATAGGAAAAAGCCCGGGGCACATAGTCAATTGCTATGCATCCCGGGCCTTTTTTGCAAGATAAATGACAGAAGAAAGGGGAACGGCCGGTTAATCCATCGGATTGGTCACGCTGCCAATAAAAAGAAGGGTATTGGTGGTGCGTTCGCGGATGGCAAAGACAAAAGGCTTGTCGATATAGAAAAATGGTGTGCCCGGGCCCACGCTGGTATTCTCAAAACCAATGGTGGTGACGGCAGCGGCTTCGGTGCCTTCTTCGTTGACCATCACATAGGTATTCTGCTTGACGAAGCTGATAAAGATTTCCTCATCCGTGATGCCTGAAAAGTCGGCCGTGACCGGAATAAATGCATCCAGCATTCCCATGCCCTTTAATTGGTCGTTAAGGATTTTTTCGTAGTCAAATTCAAATTTGGGCATCAGGACATCGGTTTTGATCCATTCGGCCTGGGCATCGAGGGCGGAGGTCACTTCATCCCATACTGCAGGGGTAAAACCGGGATAAAAATCTTCAAGGGTTTCGTTCGGAACGAGCACCACCATTGAGAAGTTGGTTTGTCCATAGGGCAATTCGATGGCATTGAAATTGGCACCTACGTATCGCATAGCACCCACGTTTCCAGCCATGGTTGGCACGCTGATATCCGTACCATCGTCAAGATGGAAAGGTCGTTCAATGGTTTCATTCTCATCAAACTGGTAGGTCCAGTCGCCTTTAAAATAAAGGGCATTCATCAGGAACATGACCGCATCGGGACTGATTTCCTGCAGCACTTCGGGGATCTTGCCGAAGGTATTGTCGCTGGCCCAGCCGTTGATGGTAGCCAAAGCAGCAGGGAGGCTGAAGTCCAGGCCCTCCACATGGGCATCGAAATCATCTTCCATGGTTTGCAGATAGGGCGGTTTGACCACAAAACCCAGCCTGTAGAAAAGGGCGTTGGCCAGGGCGATCTTCACCTTGGGGTCGACGCTCAACAACTGGCCGACCAGACTCTGATAGGCCCCGTTGACCTGGCTGATGGTCATATCACCCGGATAGCCCAACATTTGGTACATCTGTGCATAGGTTTCGCCGGCGCTGCCGTTCAGGGCCATGGTGAGGGCGATGGAAGCGCTGAGGGGCGACAGCATCATATTGCCCGGTTCTTCTGCAACGGTTTGGGTGAACAGCTCTATGCCAAACTGGTTACTATTACCAATCACTTCATCGGCGCGTTCGCTCAATTCAATGATAACCGGCTCGGGTTCAGGCCCAGGATTATCGTTTTGCTTGCAGGCAGGAAGCCAGCCCAGTAGTAATAATGCTAAAGGAAATAACAGGATCTTTTTCATCATCATAGAATTTTTGGAGGTTGCATACATAGCCCAATACGAAAAAAAACCTCCAAATGCTGCAAGGATGGCGTATTAATTTTAATTTTCCGGCAACCGGAAGTTTGAAAAACAGTTTCCCTGAAAAGCCAAAAGTAAAAACCAGGTGAAGCTCGTTCAGCCAGGAACGAAGGACTTCCTTTCTTTAAGAATCCAGGTACTTTACGGATTACGTTCCCAGTCTTAGTGCAGTTTGCTGCCCAGCAGGTGAATAAATTCAGCCCGGGTTTTTTCGGTGCGGAAGGCGCCGGTAAAATCGCTGGTAGTGGTCACCGAGTTTTGTTTCTGGATGCCCCGCATCATCATGCAGAGGTGATGGGCCTCAACCACCACGGCCACCCCCAAAGGCTGAAGGGTATCCTGAATACATTCCTTGATCTGGGTGGTAAGGCGTTCCTGGACCTGCAGGCGGCGGGCAAAGGCGTCGACCACGCGGGGAATCTTGCTAAGCCCAACGATGTACCCGTTGGGGATATAGGCCACATGAGCCTTTCCGATAAAAGGCAGCATGTGATGTTCGCACATGGAATAGATCTCAATATCCTTAACAATCACCATTTCGCGGTAGTCTTCCTTGAACATGGCTGAGCGCAGGATTTCGTGGGGGTCGAGGTCATAGCCGTGCGTCAAGAATTGCATGGCCTTGGCAACGCGTTCAGGGGTCTTTAAGAGACCTTCCCGGCCGGGGTCTTCCCCGAGCAACTCAAGGATCTTGAGATAATGCGAGCCCAGGGCTTCCACTTTTTTCATGTTGTAGAGATCGATTTTTTCGTAATCGTCCATCTTGTTTTCAATGGCCATATCCTTGTTAATCTGTGATGCCATGGTAAAAATCTTTTAATTATTTTTTCCGTAATATTCTACAGCGTTTTTTTCGGTTTCGAGTAATTTGACACAATGGAGTGAGGCACCAATCTGCCTGACCGGCTCTTCAAGCTGCTCCCAGATGGAGATGGCCAGGTTCTCGGTTGAGGCATATTTTCCCGCCATGAAATCGACCTCAACATTCATATTTTTGTGGTCGATTTTATCAAGAATATATTTATTGATGACGGCACTGAGGTCCTTAAGGTTGACCAGGAAGCCCGTATCGGGGTTCACTTCACCTTTCACGGTGACATAAAGGACATAATTGTGGCCGTGCCATTGGGGGTTAGAACATTTGCCGAACACTTCAAGGTTTTTCGCATCGTCCCATTCGGGCTTGAACAAGCGGTGTGCGGCGTTGAAGGTTTCCCGGCGGGTAATATAAATCATAGTAGCCTCATTACATTGGTTCGGAAACAAAGGTAAGGTAAAAACCATTCATACATCTTATAAAACCAGATAAATTAGCCCTAAAAAAAAACGGGCCGAAAAATTGCTTTTCCGACCCGCCTGAATGAGTATTGGGAGGAAATACTCATCAGTAACGATTATTAGATTACAGCACAGGGAAAAGGGTATCGATCCAGCGGTCCTCAGTAATAAAGAACTTACCCCATGCTTCCCAATCCTTCAGAATACGATTGGCTTTCATTTGTTCGGCTGTCATTCCCTGCTGCTTGGCCTGACGGACAACCTCTACGGTTTTCTGAAGTTCCGCGTGGTACTCGCTAAGGCGTTCCATGTTGTAAATGGGGCCATGCCCGCCAATGACAGTCAAGTCGGCCGGGAAATTCTCAAGAATATACTGCTGATTTTTCAGATAGCCCATGGGGTCTCCGCCACTGCTGACATCAACATAGGGAAAGTTATCGGCAAACAAAAGGTCGCCCGCAACCAGCACTTTGCTAGCGGGGAAATAAATTATGATATCGCCTGCGGTATGGCCTTTGGGCAGGTGAATCATCTGCAAGGTCTGGCCATTAAAGTCCAGGTTCATTTCATCCGAAAAGGTGATACCGGGCCACCCTTGTTTTTCCATAGCAGGAATCACACGTTCACCCGCCCTGTGTTCGGTGCTTACGTAATCCTTTACAAATTGATGGGCAATAATGGTGACGTTGCTGCCTAACTCAACGTTTCCACCTACATGGTCACCGTGATGGTGGGTGTTGACAAGATATTGAATGGGTTCATTGGTAAGGGCTTCAATGGCAGCTTTAAGCTGAGGGGCAGTTTGCTCGTATGCCGCATCAATAAGCATTACGCCATCAGCGCCAACAAACAGCGCAGTGGCCACCCGCTCATTTACAAACAAACGAAATACGCCGGGAGCTACTTGTGTGGTGGTTACAGGAGCTAATTCATCATTGCTTTGGGAAATAGCTGCTGCAGGGATTAGAAGGAAAAGAATAAGGAATATTTTTTTCATGAAAATTAAGTTTGGGTTTACAATGCTTAAACAAACGAAAAGCCATTTTGATTGAAGCCAAAAAGAAATCCGTGCAGGAATTTTAAAAAAATCCTGCACGGATAATACCCAAACCCTCCTGTTTATTGCGCAAGCGCCTTCAGCAAGGTTTCGTCTACCTCAGGATCGGAAGGCTGAGGGGGACGATTGTCAAATATATTGCCATCCTTGCCGATAATGAAGAAGGTAGGAATCCACTTGACCTGGAAGAGGGCAGGCACACCTCTCTCGCGTCCCGGAGTATTGAAGTGTACTCCGGATATTTCGTGGCGTTCAACGGCATTTCGCCAGGCAGTGGTGTCAGTATCGATAGACACATACATAAAAACAATATCCTCCTGACCAGCTAAACGTTTTTTCAGTTCTTTGGCAGGAGGTACCTGTCGCATGCAGGGTCCACACCAGGAGGCCCAGAACTTAAGGAAGACCACCTTGCCACGATAATCACTCAGGGATACTTCCTGGCCATTTATGTCTGTCATGGTGAAATCCGGGGCAGGATTTCCGGGCATAAGTGCCTGAATACCTTCCCAGGTATGGGTAAGGCGTAGTTTCAGATCCTCATCCAGGGCATTGGCCATAAAGTCATCGTACATGGCTTTCGCTTTTTCGAGATCGCCGTAATTGAATTCGCGATTGATGCTGATGGCCTGAACATATTCGCCCGATTTTCCCGGTATACGCTCCCTGGCAAGATGATAGTTTATTTCGTGCTCGGAAGCATCTTCCATAAATGATATGGCAGGTCCCTGGGCACAGTGCTCCAGGTAGGCCAGCAGGAAGTTCACATAGGTTTCGCTGTTCAGGCGGGAGTCATCAAAAAGAGCGGGGTTCTCAAGGAAGCTGCTAAACCGTTCAGGCAATTCAGGTGCTACATCCAAAGTATCATTGGATTGCTGCATTCCAAGAAAATAGAGCAGGCCAAGATTATTTTGGAATTCTACCTCTGTTTTATAAAAAGCCCTGAAATCAGGATCAAATTCCTGACTGCCTGGATAAGTCTTTAAAAAATTCATTTTCAGCTCAGCAATACTATCCAGAGTGGTCAAAAGGTCTTCCGGAGCCTTATTTGTGGCGACATTTGAAATAAATCTCATACCCACAGCGGGCATCAGCCCACGCTGATAGTTCACAAAAAAAGCATTGACATCACCTGCCTCACCGGAAAACTCAATGCTTTCGAGCCAGTTACCGGCATCGGCAAGAATCTCCAGTTCATCGCCTGGCTTAAGAAACAACTGGATGCTGGACCTCCCGTTTCTTAATACTCCAATGGCGGGTTCAGGCATGTCGAAGCTAACCTCGAACTGGTTTTGCTCATCCAGTTCGAGGGTGATGATCTCGCGATGGTTGTTGGTAAAGTCGCGATAAAAGACAAACTCAATGGGTTCAGTGTTGGGATTAACAATTGACCCGCTAAGTTTTACGGAGGGGTCCTCCGGTGGCTGACTGCAGGCCGCCAAGAATCCCAGTGAAAGGATCAGAAGCAGTTTTCTCATGGCGATGCGATTTAAATAACCTCTTGGGCAAGGGCAGCCTTGAGCACTTCGTCAATTTTGGGGTTGCTCGGTCTCGGGGGGCGATTGTCAAAAATATTGCCATCGCGTCCGATCAGGTAAAAAGTCGGAACGCCCTTCAAATTATACGCATCAGGCACATCATGGCTAAAGCCGGGCACATTGATGTGGACCCCGCTGATCTCCTTTTCAGCCACAGTATTTCTCCAGGCCTGTTCATCGGTATCGACTGAGATGTAAAGATAAACCAAGTCGTCATAACCTTCCATACGTTCCTTAAGTTCCTTGGCAAAGGGCACCTCACGCATACAGGGTCCGCACCAGCTGGCCCAGAAATCGAGGTAAACCACCTGGCCTGCAAAGTCGCTCAGGGAAACCGGATTCCCATCGATATCGGTAAGGTTAAACGCGGGTGCAGGTTTTCCAGGTGAAAGGGCAAGGACTTTTTGATATTCGGCATCGACTACCTCTTTGATGTCAGCAGCCTGCACCAATTCAGAGAAATCAGCATAGAGCTCCCGGGCACGATCGAAATCACCAAAGTTGAGCATAGAAATCATTGACTGAGCGACCAGGATATCACGGGTTTTGCCTGAAAAAGCCTCGCGGGCCGCAAGATATTGCCTTTCATAATAAGGCACATCGCTGGCAGGGTCAGCCTGCTCTTCCATCTTTTTATTGAGAAAGGTATTGGCGAAGTTTAGGTAAGGGGTGGCGCTTAAATTGGCATCGTTGAAGAGATCTTCTTCTTCAAGGAAAGCATAGTAACCTTCAGGCATCACCGGATCGCCAGCATCAGGATTAAAATAGGCAAATGCCATCGGATATTCCATCAGCAGACCATATTTCTCGTATTTGAAATTGGTTTTCATCAGGTCTACAAAATCCTTATCCAGTTTATTATACCCTTCAAATCCTTCGAGATAGGAAAGTTTTTCCTGGTGAGCGGATTCCATGTTTGCAAGAAATTCATCGGCAGGGGTACTTCCCAGCTGGTTAAGGATGATGCTGCGGTTGAATTTACTTTCCATTTCCTGGTTATAGGCCACCAGGAACTGGCTTTCAAGGGCTTTTTTCCCTTCGATCACCGGAACCTGAGCGGGATCCTGGGCGTCGAACTGCACATTGACCTCGGCGCCGGGGACTAGGAAAAGCCGGATGGTGCGCCGGGGATGGCTAATAAAAATATATTTCCCCTCGGTCAATGGAAGGGTGGCACTAAATTGGTTGTTCTCATCAAGGGTAACCTCAACCTTTTCAGTTTGATTGGCAACCATATCCTTATAATAAAACACCTCTACCATGGTGTCTGTAGGATTATTGACCGTTCCGGTAATGGTAATTTCATTTACCGGAACTTGCTGGCAGGCGGCCAGGATGGCGATAGCCATTAAAAAAAAGAACTTTTTCATGTTTTTTTGGGGGTTTGGGATTATTAAGGGGCAAAGAAACAGAATTTTCAGCAAAAAAAGAATTAAAATTGCTGAAGCAAATTGAATGCGTAATTTTGATTCACATAAATCTTTCTTATGAAACTCAGAAAAATCATTCTCATTGCAGCCTTTGCCGTCCAAGGCGTTTTTCTTACCTCCGGGAAAGCCTTCTCCCAGGGGTTGTTTCAAACGACCTTCCACGGTTTTATAAATTTCGAAATGTTTTATGATTCCCGCCTGACGGAATCGGCCAGGGAAGGGAATGTACTGCTATTCCCGGCAGCAGAAAATCTGGACCCGGATGGTGTAGACCTGAATGCCCACTCTGCCTTTCAAATGTCCTTGCTTTCTTCGCGTTTGCAGGCAAACATCAAGGGTCCGGAAGTTATAGGCGCAGAAAGTTCCGCACTATTTGAGGTGGACTTCCTTGGAACTGGTCCCAGTATGTTTAACCATATTCGTATGCGTCATGCGAAGCTGCAGCTCGACTGGGAAAACACCAGTCTGCTTGCAGGACAGTACTGGCACCCTTTGTTTATTACCAATTGTTTCCCGGGGGTCATTCATTTTGGAGGCGGTGTGCCCTATAACATACTGAATCGTTCGCCTCAAATCAGGCTAACCCACAAAAGCGGGGCAATATCGTACATGGTAGCATTGCTATCACAAAGCGACTTTGCATCCACAGGGCCCCAGGGGAAAAGCAGCATTTATTTACGGAACAGCGGCATCCCTGAGACCTGGGGACAAGTCATTTATGAAAATGGTAACTTCCTGGCAGGGGCTTCGGCAGGGGTGCTAAGCCTTCAACCACGAACACAGACCCCCTCGGGATATGGCACTGGTGAAAGGATGACTTCGCTGGGAGGTAATCTTTTTGTTAAACTGCGTCTTGAAGGTTTCGAGATCAAAGCCCAGGGAACCCTTGGAGAAAACATGAATCACCTGGTGATGCTGGGAGGTTATGGGGAAGCCGACCTCATTGACCCCGAAAAAAGCATCTACAATTATGCGGGCATTCGCAGCATGGCGAGCTGGATTGATTTGGGTGACACTTCGGGAAAATGGCGAACCGGATTATTTGGAGGCTTCTCTAAGAACCTCGGTTCGACAAAGGATATTAATGGCTCCTATTGGGTCCGTGGAGATAATATTTCACATATCTTCCGCCTTGCTCCACGCCTGAGTTATTTTGCAGGCAATACTTCCTTTCACCTGGAAATTATTTATGATGTAGCGGCATATGGCACACCGGATGAACGTTTTCAATTCGGGGAAACCAATAATATGGGCAACCTTAGAACACTGACAAGCATAAAATATAGTTTCTGATCCATTGATAAAAAGTCTGTTGGAGGGGTATTCATGAGAGACAATCGTTTCGAGGAAGGGAAGAAAAGTCAGGCCGCAAGGGCAAAGTTTTTTTTCACGGCCCTGATCCTGATGGTTTTCGGGATCTTCCCCTTAAAGTCAAGCGGGCAGATAGACATTGAGGGCTACCTGGTCAAAGAAACCATTACTTGTCATGAAATCGCACTAAAATCCACCTCCCTTATCCCTTTACTTCACCAGGCAAATCAGCTTGATACCCTGTATACCCTCTTGTATTACTGGGATGAGCAATGCGGACTGGCAGAGCCTTTGCTGCGGTTTTACCTGCTCCACCAGATTGAGACCAACACCTTCTCTGACGACTTTTATCCGGATGAGATACTCACCTACCTGAACCATTACCAGGAAACCACCCGATTTGAAGATCCCAATTACTACCTGGATTATTACACCTGGGAATACTATCCGATTGATACGACTTACAATGTTTTTACCAGCAACCTGGCCCTTCACCTGCAAAGGTTTGCTGACCTGAAGCCTATCGAGTCTTTTTTCCTGGATTATTATTCCAACCGCTTCAGCCAGGCAATGGATCGCCTGAAAAAAGGAGAACTGACAGGCACCCGACTGGATTCGATTTACCAGGTACAACAATTGGCCATTAAGCAAGCCAAAAAAAGCTATCTGAACTTGTACGGTGGGCTCTGGAGCCCGCGGGGTGAGCTGAAACTGCTGGGAAGTCATCCTCAAATTGGCTTTGGGGCAGGCTTTATCCAGAACAGGTTTATGCTGGAATTCATTATGAAGATTGGCTTTTTGTCCAGCCCAAATTACTATGAGGTAGTGGTTGACAATGAGGGTTACCAAACCAAGAATTTCACAAACCTGCATGTGTCGGGACGTATCGGACTGGCTTTGGTTGATTATATGAGGCACCAGATCATCCTTAGTTTGGGATTGGGCTATGAAGGCATTGAGGCATTTACCTCTGCCGAACAAGAGGATTATGGCCTGTCGAGGATGATCTCCAGTTTTAGTTTCAGTCCGGGCGCTGAATTGCGAGTTCCTGCCGGGGAGCATTCCTATATTGGGTTTAGCGTACGCTATAATTTCCTCAACTTTCAAACCCGCAAAGACGAAACACCCCTTCCCGGCGATGCTTTGCTAATCGGTATGTCAGTGGGATTTAACCTGGATTAACCAGAACAATTATGCCTTAAAAATGTTAAGAGTGTTTATTCGAAACCCCGACCTTCAATAAGAAAGCCAAGGCAGGACCAGAATCCATGATCAGAAACCGTTTCAGAGCCATTCAGCCTGCTGAAAGAAGCACGTTCAAGCTTCATTTGGCATATTCATTCATCGAAGGCATCCTGGCTGGCCTGATTGCATTGAATGAGTTTGTTTTTGTGAAGAGTCTTCACGGTTCAAGTTATCAACTGGGCTTTTTGTTCCAGTTTACGGTGGTGGTTTTCCTGTTGCTGATTTTTTTCAATGAATTTCTGAAACGGGTCAAGAATAAGAAGGGCTTGCTCAGGCGCATTGCCATAATCACCCGGCTGCCCCTTGCCTTGTTATTCTTTTTCCCAAGAAGCCACGAACAGCTTACCGGCGATTCCATTTATCATTATATTTTTCTGGGGATCTTCCTGATCTATTACCTGGCCAATCCCATCATTTTCCCCACCATCAACCTGTTCCTGAAGAATGCCTACCGGCATGAAAACTTCGGGCGATACTACTCATACTCTACTACGGTCAATAAGGTCGTCATGATGGTCACCACTTTTGCATACGGCTGGGCACTTGACCTGAACCATTATGTTTTTGTTTACATCTTCCCGGTGGCTGCAATCCTTGGTATGCTTTCCGTTTTTCTGCTTTCCAGAATCCCCTATGGCAATACGGTCCAGGAAATGCCGCGACAAACCTTGTGGGAGGGCATTAAGCATTCCGTTCGGGAGATGAAGGACATCCTGATCAGGAATCTTCCGTTCCGGCATTTCGAGGTGGGTTTTATGTTTTACGGCTTCGGGTTTATGTCATCTTCCATGGTGATCGTTTTGTTTCTAAGCGAGGGGTTAATGTTAAACTATTCCAGCGTGGCCTTTTACCGGAATGCTTATAATCTGCTTGCCATCCTGATTCTTCCCTTTTTCGGAAGGCTGATCGGGCGCATTGACCCCAGGCGTTTTGCGGCTATTTCGTTTTTTTCAATGGTCCTATTCATTTTTGCACTGGTTATCACCCGGGCAGATGGCAACCAACAGGTGTTCTTCGGAATCACCCTTTACCATACCCTGCTGCTGTACATTTTATTTCACGGGGTATTTGCAGCCACCATGGGCCTGACCTGGAGCATCGGATCAGCCTATTTTTGTGAACCCTCTGAAGCCGGCACTTACCAGGCCATACATCTTGGGCTCACAGCTGTACGATCGCTTTTTGCACCTTTGCTAGGCATCCTCTTTTATGAAACATGGGGATTTGACAGGACTTTTATGATCGCCATGGCATCGCTTATGACTGGGGTAATCATAATGCTCTGGTCAGAAAAGAAATTTCCTCTGAACCGTTTATAAAAGAATTTTTCCTCAAGAGTCAATCAGAGGTTTTACGACCCCTTTCATAAAATTCCAGGAACAAGGAATAAAAGATAATAAACAGGGTCACAAAGACGCTAACGATGGCCGAAGGCAAAGCTACCCGGGGTTCGTTGCGGAAGAAAGTAAAGGCGACCACTGCCGAAAAGGCGCTGCTCTTGGTTACCATCATCAGAGTGCTGCTAATCAGGAAAGGTCTTTTGAATCCCAATTTATCCATCATTACATGATAGGCAAATCCCATCACATACATGGTGAAAAGAAAAATGCCCGCCATGATCAGAACCGGGCCTGGTTTTGAAAAAAACACGCTGGCACTCATCCCCATAATGGGCACAATGACGAGAAAGAACCCCCATTTAATAATGGTATCACGTACCTGATTCGCAAAAGGCAGCACTTTTGGATGGCGTAGAAAACGGCTGATGACCAGGGGGATGACAATTAACTGAACCATGATCTTCAGGATGGATGTGGGGTTGATCATGGCATCGCCAAGAAAAAGGAAGAGCATAAATGGGGTTAACAACATAGCCACCAGATGCAAACCAAAAACACCCGTCACTGAAAAATTGTCATCGCCTTTAAGCATAGTCGCAAAGGGGATAACGGAAGGCCCGGGCGGGGCAGCAGCAAGCAACACAATGCCAAAATAATATTGAATATAGGGTTCCTCACGGAAAAACACCCAGCCCAAACCAATCATGGCCATTCCAAACACCCCGTAATTGAGCAATGTTGACCAGCCAATGGGTTGAAGGGCATTGCGCAGGGGCCACCAGTTCCTGAAAGAAAATCCAGTGGTGGCAAACACCATCACCAAGGCAAGGGTATATACTGAGATCTCGGCCAGGAATTGGGAGCGTTCACCCATCAAAAGCCCCACGATCAGCGCAAGGGTCAGGACAAAGTCGCGATGATTGATTATTTTGATCAACTTGTTCATGGGCCAAATTTAAACATAAGGCAAACAGGCTTTTTATTAAATTTGTTTTCCCGTAAGGGTAAAAAGTAAAAAACCACTTTATGCACGTTTTCTTTTCGCCAGGTCTGGATGGAGATATGCTGGTGCTCAGCCCGGAGGAATCGCACCATGCAGTAAAGGTACTCCGCTTGCAGGAAGGGCAGGTAGTGGTGGTTACTGATGGGAAAGGGAAATGGGACAAGGGATTGCTGGCAGAAGCAAACGCCAAAGGCTGTGTAATAAATGTTACGGAACACGGAGAACAGCCTCCCCGCCCCTTTTATTTACACATGGCAGTAGCCCCTACGAAGCATATTGACCGGTTTGAATGGTTCCTTGAGAAGGCCACAGAGTGCGGTATTGATGAGATCACCCCGGTGTTTTGCGAGAACAGCGAACGCAACATTATTAAACCCGACCGCCTGGAAAAATTACTGGTATCGGCTATGAAGCAATCGCTCAGGGCTTATTTGCCTCTACTGAACCCGGGCATACGCCTGAAGGAGTTTTTTAAGCAACCGGCGGATGGGGTCCGAATCATTGCTCACTGTGGCCCCGAAGATCGCAATACAATAAATGACCTTTACACCGCCGGACAAAAGCTTACCGTCCTGATTGGACCGGAAGGCGATTTTTCGGAATCAGAGGTTAAAGATGCATTCGGGGCACAGTTTTTGCCGGTTAAGTTAGGTAATTACCGCCTCCGAACGGAAACGGCAGCCCTAGCTGTCTGCATCCAGTTCAATTCCATCAATCAATTGCTTTGATCGCCTCATTATATGAAAAAAATATTCCTTTTTCTTCTCATTCTCTGGACATCGCCTTTGGTTGCCCAGCATTTCCAGATCGCCACGCTAAAATATCGAGGCGGGGGTGACTGGTATGGCAACCCCACTGCTTTGCCCAACCTGGTGACTTTTGCAAATCAAAACGCAGGAATGACAATCAGCACAAAGATTGCAACCATAGAAGCAGGCAGCCAGCAGATATTCAATTACCCTTACGTCTATATGACCGGGCACGGAAATGTAGTATTCTCCCCACAGGAAGCAGAGAACCTGCGTCAATATCTCACAGGGGGAGGTTTTCTCCATGCAGATGACAATTATGGTCTGCATCCCTATTTCAGACGAGAGATAAGGAAAGTGTTTCCCGAACTGGAGTTAATAGAGATTCCCTTTTCCCATCCCATTTATCACCAGAAATATAGTTTCCCAAATGGATTGCCGAAAATTCATGAACATGATGGCAAGCCTCCACAGGGATTTGGAATTTTTTATGAGGGCCGCCTGGTGGTTTTTTTCTCCTATGAAGCAGACCTTGGCAATGGCTGGGAAGACCAGATAGTGCATGGAGATCCTGAAGAGGTGAGGCTAAAGGCCCTTCAAATGGGGACCAATATCCTTCAATATGTATTTAATCGTCCAGAATAACCTAAACTAATGACCATGAAAAAATTCATTCTTATTTACATTGTATTATTAACGGTTGTTCACCCCTTGTTTTCCCAGGACCGTATAACGGGGCATGATTTTGCTACGCGTTCTGAAGTCATCGCACAAAACGGGATGGCAGCAACCAGTCATCCCCTTGCCACGCAAGTTGCACTAGACATCCTGAAACAAGGCGGCAGTGCAGTGGATGCTGCCATTGCAGCCAATGCAATTCTTGGCCTGATGGAACCTACTGGATCTGGAATCGGGGGTGACCTGTTTGCCATTGTTTGGGATGCAGAAACCCAGAAGCTACATGGACTAAATGCCAGTGGGCGTTCTCCAAAAAGCCTCACGCTGGAGTACCTCATTGAAAACGGATTGACCCGCATACCATCTTATGGTCCACTGCCAGTCAGTGTGCCAGGAGCAGTAGACGGCTGGTTTGAACTTCATGGGAAGTTTGGTAAGATAAGTATGCAATCGGTATTGCAGCCCGCCATAAATTATGCCAAGAATGGGTTCCCTGTTACCGATCTTATTGCTTATTATATGCAGCGTTCTGCATTCAGGCTTGGGCAATACCCAAACTTTAAAGAGACCTATATGCCCAATGGGCGGATGCCTGAGAAAGGCGAGATCTTCCGGAATCCTGATCTTGCCCGAACTTATGAAATTATTGCCCAACAAGGACGCGATGCTTTTTATAAAGGGGATATTGCAAGGGTTATCGAGCAATACATAAAGGAAAACGGTGGGTTTTTGAGTTATGAAGATCTCGCCAGCCATCATAGCGAATGGGTGGAACCGGTTTCAACCAATTACCGAGGCTTTGATGTTTGGGAACTGCCTCCCAATGGGCAAGGAATTGCAGCCCTGCAGATTTTGAATATTCTTGAAGGCTATGACATTGCATCCATGGGATTTGGTAGTCCGGAATATATCCACACTTTCGTGGAAGCAAAAAAACTTGCTTTTGAAGATCGTGCACATTTCTATGCAGACCCAGCCTTTAACGCCCTGCCCGTCGAGACCCTGATCTCAAAGGAATATGCATCTGAGAGAAGGGCCCTGATAAACCCAAACAGGGCAGCCAGACGATATGAACCCGGAATAAAGGACACACCAAATACGATTTACCTGACCGTTGCCGATAAGGACGGAAATATGGTTTCCCTCATCCAAAGCAATTACCGGGGTATGGGCAGTGGGATGACGCCCACGGGATTAGGGTTTGTATTGCAGGACAGGGGTGAAAGCTTTACCCTTGAAGCCGGACATGTGAATACCTATGAGCCGGGTAAAAGACCCTTCCACACGATTATTCCGGCATTCATTACTAAAGACGGGCAGCCGTATATAAGTTTCGGGGTAATGGGCGGAGCCATGCAGCCCCAAGGGCACGCACAAGTTGTAGTCAATCTGGTTGATTTTGGAATGAACCTTCAGGAAGCGGGTGATGCACCCAGAATTCAGCATATTGGGTCGTCAGAACCCACAGGTGAAAGGATGAATGATGGAGGAGTGGTTTTTCTCGAGTCGGGAATCCCATATGAAACCATTCGGGCCCTAATGGAAAAAGGCCATAAGATACAGTGGGATCTGGGAGGATATGGCGGCTACCAGGCCATAAAATGGGATCCGGTTAACAAAGTTTATTTTGGTGCCTCTGAGTCCAGGAAAGACGGCCAGGCTGCAGGTTATTAAAGGTTTTTATTCCTTTACCTCACAGAAGCCAAAACCAAGATTACAACTGTCACCAAAGCCCAGGGAATAACCTGTTTTGATCAAAGTCTCAGGGGCTTTGAGGCTGAAATCAAAGATATAGCCTTTGAGGGAAAGAGGCGTTGGAGTCTCTGTCTTGACTTTTACAACCCTTGATTTTACCGGACTGGATAATTCAAACCTAAGTTCAGACAAATCAGGGAAAGCTACGTTTCCATTGCCCGGAAAAAATTTCATCATTAAGGCATATTTGGCCATCAGGTTCTTGAAGAAAACTTTTTCATAGCCTTTATCCTCAGGTGAAAGAAATTGAATTCTTTGAGGCTTAAAAGTATCCGTCAACACAAGCGGTGTATTGCAACGCAGTGTAATTGATTCATTAAATAATTGGCCCTCAAGCAGTTCCACCTCATCAATCAAAAATTCCAGTTTACTTTTCTTATCCCCTACCCTGGCTTCTATGCCTTTAAACAATTCGGGGATTATTGTTTCAAAAGCAGGGTCTGGAATTAAGGAAAGCACCATGGAAACACGGCTGTCGCCAATAAACATCCGGTCATCCTGAATGGAAGAATCTCTCACATTGAGTGGGGAGAAAGAAAAGTAGCTGAACTGATGTTGTGGATCAAGGTAGCCCTTCTCTTTAAGAAGGCTTATCATTGAGAGGTTACCAAAGTGCAAGGTTTTGTTAATCCAGGAGAAGAATTCGTATTGATGATTGGAGGGTAGACTATGGAGGCCATCGCCTCTGAGCTGCATACTGAGCTTAAAACGCATGATCTTGGAATATTACAATACGCGGTTTTTCACTACAAATATACAAACATAATGCTCAAAATTTCTCCAAGAAACACTTAAGTAAACAAAGAGCGGTGAGAGAAAAGAAAAAGGTGAACCTTAGTATAGTTGTGATGATAATAGTTGCTGTT
>JAZBOS010000039.1 GCA_036351255.1 Bacteroides sp. | reverse complement strand
GTTGATCATGCTGCGCAAAAAGCCCTTCCGTATTGGCGATCATATCCGTATTGGCGAAGAAGAAGGCAAGGTGCTTCATATTGGGACTTTCTATGTGCTGCTCGACAAGACCACACAACTGCCGGAGGATTATACGCGTGTGCCCAACCGGCTTTTTCTGGAGAAAAGCATCCTGAACTTGGGAAAAACCCATTATCATGACGAGATCCTTTTCCCATGCACGGAAATTCCTGCGGAAAAAAACCAGCTGATGAAGGAGCTCAGGACAGCACTGGAAGGACTGGCAGCTGACAAGGATAACCTGGCAGTTTATTACGATATCCGCAATGAAAAGCTGGTGCTGGTGGTTGAATACCTGAGCGGGTTTGAGAACAGGCAGGCCGTCAGGTCGAAAGTCATTGAAGCCACCGTTCAGCGCTTTGGCCCTTACCTGGCCTTCCCAAAATAAGCCCTGGTTTCGTGTCTTTTTCTTTTTTTCCACGCTTGTTTTTTGGGTTTTGGTTACTTTTACGGCCTGAAACCATCGGTATGAACAGACTTTTTTCTCTCCTGATGCTGGCATTTCTTTTTACGGGCTGCAAGGGCCCTGCTGAAAATGCTGAATCCACTGCTTCGGATGAAGCACCAGGTTTCGGTATTTCAGAAGCGGTCCAGGACACCACCCCAAAGATCACGGGCATCGGGGGTATTTTCTTTTTCTCTGATGAGCCCGCAAAGACCCGGCAATGGTATGCTGATCAGCTGGGGCTCGTCACCGATGACTATGGCGCCGTGTTCGAGTTCAGGAATGCCAACCGGCCTGGGGAGGCCAACTACCTGCGCTGGAGCCCCTTTAAAACAGGCAGCGAATACCTGGCCCCATCGGATAAGGCGTTTATGATCAATTACCGGGTGCAGAATATTGAAGGCCTGGTGAGACAGCTCAAGGAAAATGGCGCCACCGTGCTGGGTGAAATTGAAATTTATCCTTACGGGAAGTTTGTTTATGTGATGGATCCCGACGGGAATAAGCTTGAATTGTGGGAACCGGTGGACAGTGTGTTGACGCAGATGGGCGGTAAAACCAATAAATAAGGGAATACATGATGGATGATCCTCCTGGCTTGCGATGATTGCGCCTGACAAGCCGGGGGACTGTTGATTTTTACCTATGCATTACATTGAATTGATATTGATCGGCCTGGGTTTATCCTTCGATACGTTTGCCGTGTCGGTGTCCACCGGGCTGATGATTAACCATATCCGCTTCTGGCAAGGGGTAAGGGTTGCCCTGGTGCTGGCACTTTTCCAGGGTTTGATGCCCTGGTTGGGCTGGCTGGGCGGGCAAATGGTCGAACAGTACCTCAGTCGCCTGGATCATTGGATTGCATTTACCTTGCTGGCCGCCATTGGGATGAAAATGATCATCGATTCACTGAAGGAGGACACAGTTAAAAAACTTAATCCCCTGGTATTTACCGTGCTGCTGGGCATGGCCATTGCCACCAGTATCGATGCCCTGGTGGTCGGCGTCAGCCTTGCTTTCCTCGATGTAAATATCTGGCAGGCGGTGGTCATCATTGGCTTCATTACCTTCCTTAGTGCGATGATCGGGATGCTGCTGGGGAAGAATGTCAACGGCAAGTTCGGGAAGCGTGCGGAGGTGCTGGGCGGCATGATCCTCATCCTGATCGGCCTGAGGATCCTGTTTACTCACCTGTTTGCCTGATTCCTGCTGGTTTCCAGGCACTTTTTTCAATCAGTTAACATTTTTTAACAATTTATTTGTCATCGGAATGTTAAGTATTTCTAACTTTGTGTTAGAAATAATTAACATTATAGCCATGAAAAAAGCACTGCTGGTATTTGTCATTGTCGGCCTGTTATTGGCCAGCCTGGGATTGTGGTATTATTACATGCCTGCATCCGACCGTTCAAACCCCATTGAATGGCTTCATTTTGGGGTCATCCTGATTGTGGTATTGTTTGCCTTGTTTTTTGGCTTTAAGCGACTGAGCAGCGCCCGCAGGGGAGAGCCGGTGGAAGATGAGCGCTCAAAAAGGGTGATGGAGCGCACAGCCGCCCTTTCGTATTATATTTCGCTTTACTTCTGGGTGTTCCTGCTTTTTATCAAGGACCGCATAGCATTCGACCAGGAGGAATTGCTCGGGACGGGTATCCTGGGTATGGCCCTCAGTTTTGCCATTTCCTGGCTGATCGTCCATTTCAGGGGGATCAGAAATGAATAACAAGATCAGGGAATACAGGGCCCGGGAAAACCTGACCCAGGAAGAGCTGGCCAAAAAAGTCAACGTCAGGCGCGAAACCATCGTCTTTCTTGAGAAGAACAAGTACAACCCCTCGCTGAAACTGGCCTTCGACCTGGCAAAGGTGTTCGGAGTGGCCATTGAGGAATTGTTTTTTGAGGAAGACTGATTACGCGGATGATGGCATGGGGCATGGGGCATGGGGGCCGTTGCTTCTTACTTTTTACTAATTACTTCCTACTTGATTTTCTATGGAACGCGGATGAAACGGATGAACTGCGTTCAGCGCGGATTATCGCGGATTTTCTGCTTTCTGCTTACTGATTTCTCACTTCTCAACTCTTTTCTGAATTAGAGAAATACCCAAAATACCCAAAATACTAC
>JAZBOS010000038.1 GCA_036351255.1 Bacteroides sp. | reverse complement strand
TCTTATAGGCCACTTGCAGGACCTTGTGAAATGAAATAGCCGACACATCCAGGGTCTTGTTCATATAGTTGTAATCGAGGTCGGTATAATGCAGACCCTTGCGAACATTGGGCGACATACCCACCGAATGGAGGATAAAGTCGATTTTCCCCCCAAGGATGTTCATGCTTTCCTGAAGCAGGCTCTCAAGCTCATCCACCTGGGTAATATCTGCAGAGATAACTTCCGCCTTGATCTTCTCACCAAGCCGGAAAATATCCCCCTTGCGAAGGGCGATGGGGGCATTGGTCAATACCATGGTGGCACCGTGCTCATAAGCTTTTTCTGCCACTTTCCAGGCAATGGAATTTTCATCAAGAGCACCGAAAATAATGCCTCTCTTTCCTTTAAGCAATTGTAAGGACATATTGGTTTGTTTTAATTTCTAACTGCATTAATAATAAGTTCGCGAGCTGTGGCAAGCATCACCTCGGTGGGTTTTTCGCCGCCCAGCATTTTGGCGATCTCCAGGATGCGGTCCTGGTCCTTTATGTTTTTGATCTCGGTGCGGGCACGCCCACCCTCAATGATCTTGTATACCAGCAAGTGCGATTCCCCTCTTGAGGCAATCTGCGGAAGGTGCGTGATGGCGATTACCTGCATCTTCTTTGAAATGTTTTCAAGGATATTGGCCACGCGTGTGGCTGTCTCACCTGAGATGCCTGCATCGATCTCATCGAAGATGATGGTGGGCAATAAGTTCCTTTTAGAGATCATCGACTTCACGCTAAGCATAAGTCGCGACAACTCGCCTCCGGAGGCCACCCGGGCTATTTCACGGGGCTCACCTCCCGGATTCGCACTGAACAGGAACGATAGCTGATCCTGGCCATTGGGGCCCAGGACAGGAAGTTCCTGGTGAGAAACCTTAAACCTGGCCCCAGGCATCCCCAGCTGGTGCAACATCTGGGTCACTTCCCTTTCAATCTCAGGAATCGAACCTTTTCTCTTCCGCGAGATCCCCCTGGCCATATCTTTCAGCTTTTCTTCCATACTACTGGCTTCCGCTGCCAGTTTTTTAATTTCGTCTTCCAGCGAATCGATAGTCCTGATTTTCTCCAGGAAATCCTCCCGAACCTGGATCAGCTCCTCCATATGGGCAGCATTGTGCTTTAACAGCAATTTGTTGAGCAAATCGATACGCTGCTCCAGTTCAAGCGTCCTCGCCGGATCGTGCACCACCCTTTCCGACTGGTCTTCCAGTTCGGTTTTAAGGTCCTTGACTTCAATTTGTACGGATTCAAAACGCGAAAGGAGGTGCCCGTACGTTTCATTGAGGCGCGCAAGCGGTTTCAGTAGCTGGAGCAACTCATTCAGGCCTGAAAGAACATTGGTTTCCGATTGTTCGAGCACAAACAAAGCTTTCTCAAGGTTTAACCTGATCTCTTCCGCATGATGAAGGACCCTGAGGTTTCCTTCCAGGCTTTCATATTCTTCGGCGCTTAAGCGGGCCTTTTCCAGTTCGTCATACTGAAAACGAAAATAATCGAGGTCAGCACGCGATCGTTTTTCGCGCTCTTCCATTTCTTCCAGCAAGGACAGGCGCTGCTGCCAGGTTCTGTATGCCTGACGGAAAGCCCCTACCACCTCAAAATGCCCTGCAAAACTGTCTACCACATCAACCTGAAAAGAGGATTCCCCAAGCAGCAGGGTCTGATGTTGCGAATGAATATCGATCAGGCGTTCGGCCATTTCCTTCATGACCGACAGGGTAACGGGTGTATCGTTGATGAACGCCCTGGATTTGCCCTGGGGGGTAATCTCACGGCGGAAACAACTCAGGTTATCATAGTCGAGCTGATGCTTGTCAAAAAGATCGGATATGGACAGGCTGGTCAGGTCAAAGGTTCCTTCCACAATGCACTTGCGGTCGTGATGCATCAACACCTGGGTGTCGGCGCGCTGACCCAGGATGAGCGCCAGGGCTCCCAACATGATGGATTTCCCTGCACCGGTCTCTCCTGTGATCACCGTAAACCCTTTCCCGAAGGTCAGGTCCAGCTTCTCGATCAGGGCATAATTTTCTACCAGCAGGTGCTTTAGCATACAGGAAAAAATTAACGGCCCAAAGTTAAGAAACTTTAGCAAACGAAAAAGAAAAGATTAAGCAAGCGTTTAACGGGACTGTGCTTCAGTACCCTGGGTCATCCGCCTGTATTTGGAACTGTTGGAAGGGTCAATCTCCGTAAGGATCTGTATAGCTTTATTTCGATCCATAGGGTTGGCTTCCGTAAACAGGTTGACCAGTTCATCGCTTTTGGCAGTCATCACAATCTGCATCAGGAAACTTCCGGGGCGCTCGCGGTGGGCGCGCTGCAGCATCTCGAGGGCGATAACCACCTGCGCACGGGCGTTCTCCATATTGTCTGTCATGGTGTCAAACCCCAGCCTGTGGTAAGTATATACTGCCTCGCGAATGGGCCTGTAAGTGGTATTGAAAATATTCTCCATCAGCCAGTAGCGGTTGCGCTGGCTCTCAAACGATTTCCATCCCCTTTCCTGGGCGTTCTGGGCCAGGTTGACGATGTTCTGTGCCCGCTCAAAATATGGATTTCCGCCGTAAGGCGCAAACGAGTCAAAGTCAAAACCCAGGATAACATAAACATAAAAGGCCACCAGAGAGGTCAGGTTCGAAGTAAAGGTATTGTCGGCATATTCCAGAGGTTGGTTTTCCAGGTAACGGAAGTGCACGTCCCTGTCCTGGTGATTGAACAGCGGGGTGTCATACGAAGTGTTAAACACCGGGCGCCGCGATTGTATTTGGATGGTGCCCTTGTATTCATCGCCAAGGCGCTCGTTAATGGTGATCATAATAGAGGCCTCGATGCGTTCCTGCGTATTGAACTGATATTCGGTCCAGTTGCGCTGATTCACAAACTCATAAATGTCGGCCTGAAGGGTTTGCATAATCAGCCTGTCGGTTTCCGACAGCCCGGGCGTGCTGATCGAGACCATGCAATTCATCTCCTGTGCCTTCAGCACGGGGGAAGAAAAACCAAAAACCAAAACAAGGACCGGGATCAATATTTTCTTCATGTTCATTCCATTTTTCACCCTTCCCGGCCAGGTCAGGAGAACATGACACTGGCTTGAAACGGGTTTTGAATTAAAACGAAAAAATCCTTACATATTATTGTTGACTGGACAAATTTTAAGGATCTCCCGTTTTTCCCTGGCCGTAAAGATAAAAAAAACCTGCCCAACCGGAGTACGGCGACAGGCAGGTTTTTTTTTATGTTCAATTTACTTCTTCGGCTCTTCTTCAGGAACCCGGAAATAAACGTTACCATTCTCATATTCACTGATGGAAATGAGCGAAGGTTTGGGCAACTGCTCGTAGAAGCGTGCGATCTCGATCTGTTCCCTGTTCTCAAAAATTTCTTCCAGGTTATCAGTCGAAGTGGCAAACTCCTCCAGCTTGCCATTGAGTTCTTCCTTCATCTCAAGGCCAATCTGGTTTGCTCGCTTTGATATAATGACCACTGTTTGATAAATGTTCCCGTTTTCCTTGTCAAATTGCCTCAGGTCGCGGGTCACTGTGGTACTTTCAGCTTTTACTTTTTTGTAATCCATCTTCTGTTTATTTGTTTTCAGTGATTTCTTCTTCTGGTGTCAGGCGTGCGATCTCGCTTTGGGCAATATCACGGTAAAGCCCTGCCTGCTCAAGGTATTGGCTATCGGGAAATTGCCTGAGCAGCCGTTCGTGGGCGGCTAAAACCTCATTATATCTTTCCACCTGCCTTTGCGGAACACTCTGCCTGGCATATTCATAATTGGCCCGGACAATGCCGAAAAGGGCCTCTTCCCGGAATTCAGTATCCGGATAATCACGAATCAATACCTTATAGGTTGTGGCGGCGGCCACGTAATCCGTCAGGTCATAATACAACTTGGCCAGGTCATAGACTTTCTTTTCCTGCTTTCTCCTCAACTCGTCGATCAGCTGGTTGGCCTCTTCTACTTTGGGGCTGGCCGGATAACGGTTGATAAAGATCTGGAATTCAGTGATGGCTTCCATGGTAGTGGTCTGGTCAAGACTTGAACGTGGCGAATCCAGGTATTTGCAATAGGCAGCAAGAAACAGGAATTCCTCCGAATGTTCATTCATTGGATAGGCCTGCGTGAAAGTCTTAAAGTAATGGCTTGCCATTACGTAATCCTTGATCTTGTAATGCGCCAGGGCATAATAATAATTGATCTCTTCAGCCCGTTGCGTGCCCCTGAAAACGGGAATCACATCTGTGAACAGCCCTATGGCCCGGTGATAATCCTCCTTTTCGTAATATTCAATGGCTTTTTCAAGTTTCAAATTATTATCCGTGCTCTTGAGCAGCTTCTGATATTTACTGCAGGAGGTGCCAAAAAGCAACAAAACAACGATCACAAAAAGAGAGCGAATTCCTATGTTTTTAAACATGAATCTATTGCAGGATTAAGGTTTCAGGCGCAAAGAACGCAAATTTGCCTAAACAATTTGCAAAGGTAACATTTTTTAACGTTTCCCCGCAATTTTTATGATCTCAAAAACAGTTCCTTTTCGGAAATTCTGAAGGCTCAAAACGACAACCGTTGTCGCAGGCTGCTGTAGCCGCTTTTGCTCACCGAAATTTTCCTTCCGTTTTTGAGCTGGGCCAGGTATGCGTCCTTTGAGTAAGGTTCAATTTTCTGAATGGCATCGAGGCGGACAATGTATGAGCGGTGCACGCGCACGAAAAAAGTAGGGTCAAGATGATCCTCAAAATATTTCAGGGTTTTCTTTTTCAGAAACTCTTCCCCGCGGGTGGCGATCAGTACATAGTCATCCTGGGCTTCCAGGTAAAAAATATCTTCTTCGGCGATTACCTGCACCCCTTCGCCCGAGCGCAGCACGATCCGGTCAAGAAAGCCACCGGAATCCATCCGGCTGTTCAGCGCCTGGTTCAGCTGTTCGCGCTTGGGGTTCCCAGCGTCCAGGCTCTGCAGGGCCTTGTTCACCGCTACCTGAAAACGCCCGGCAAAAATGGGCTTCAGCAAATAATCGAGGGCATTGAACTCAAAGGCCTTTAAAGCGTATTGGTCATAGGCGGTGGTGAAAATCACCAGCGGTAGGTTTTCCTCGTCCACCAGTTCAAGCATCTCAAAGCCATTGATGCGAGGCATCTGGATGTCGAGGAAGATCAGGTCGGGCTTCATGCGATTGATGGCCTTCAGACCCTCAAAACCATCCGCATACTCACCTAGCAGTTCAATGTTTTCAAAATCCTTCAGGAACTCCTTCAGCAGGTCGCGGGCAGGCTGTTCGTCTTCAATGATCAGGGCTTTATGCTTTTTCATCATATTCTTTTCTGGGCAGTGTCAGGGTGGCCGTAAAGAGCCCGTCTTCTGCCTTGATCGACAATAAATTCCCGTTTCCAAAAATAAGCCTCAACCGGTTACGGATATTTTCAAGGCCAACCCCTTCCGATCGGAAGCGGGCAAACTGCTGGTCGTAAACATTGGTAACCCTTAATTTTACATCCTCACCCGCGTGTTCTGCCAGGAACCTAATCTCTACCGGCCCTGCGCTCTTCTGAACCCCATGCTTCACGGCATTCTCAAACAAGGGCTGGAGAATCATCACGGGGAGGCTTTGGCGTTTAAAGTCAGGATGGACCTGCAGGAAATACACCAGTTTTTTTCCAAACCGCACCCTTTCGATCTGCAGGTAAGATTCAATGTTCTCCAGCTCTTTTTCCAAAGGAACCATTTGCATGGCATCTTGCTTGAGGGCATAGCGCAGGAAGTCACTCAGGCGCATGACCATCTCACGGGCCTTGTCGGGTGCCGTCAGTGTCAGGCTACTGATCGAGTTCAGGCTGTTGTAAATAAAATGTGGATTTAACTGGTTCTTCAGGGCCTGCAATTCGGTGCGCTGCACCAGCTCCTTCAGCTGGTTTTCCCGGTCCCTGGCCTCGCGGCTGTAACGGATCAGGTAAAAATTATAGAACAGGAGGTTGATGATCGTGGCGAAAAGATAGCCTGTCAGCGCCCGGACCCACAGGGTTTCCCTGATAAAGTCATTGTAGCCATTAACAAAACCCGTACACAGGCTGGTCAGGCTGATTGAAAAGTACACCCAAACCCCCAGCAACACCAATGCAGCCAGTAAGGTAGTGAGAATTTTCTCAGGGCTTTTCTCCGAATAGCCCCCGGCAAACCTGACCACATACCACAAGGCCAGGAAAATGACAAAGAACGAGAGCGTACTGCACAGGCTGTCGATGACCATCACATCAATCGGCCAATCCGTAACCCTTCGCAAAACCAGGAAAAGGCCTGTGGCTGACATCAGCCACAGGCCCAGGTAATAGGCAAGAAATCTTTTATCGTTCAGGATAAAGTCCTTCATCGCGATCAGGCCAGCTTGATTTCACCGCCTCCAAAGAGGACGAAGCCCCTTATGGTCAATACTTTTGTGGGGTCGCTTACCAGGTGGGGGTTCCGCTTGGAGCGCTCATCCGAGAACCCGCCAAAGATTGCTGTGGCTTCTACCTTGATGGTCCAGTCCTCGGGGACAAATAAGGTGCAGCCCCCAAAGATACAGGTCACATCCAGGATATTCTCGCCGGGAGCCAGCGTGGACTGCCTGAAATTCAGTTCAGAGCCCCCGAAAACACAGGTCACCTGGCCTCCCTGGAAAGTATCGGAAGTAATGTTTTTGTTGCCGCCACTGAAAACGTTGACATCATCCAAAAGGTTCGACTTGTCCTCTGCAGAACCCATTACCGGGTTTTTTCTCCGGTGGGCTCGTGGAAATAACATCGTAATACCGATCACCACTAAAACGGCAGGGATCAGGATTTTCATCATAAACACCCAGTCCAGGTCAAAATGATTCCTGACCAGGAAAAAAGTCCCAATGGCGAACAGGATCACCCCGGTGGAGCGATTCTTGTCGTTGACCATAAAAATAATCCCAAGGAGGATCAGGATCAATGGCCACGAGAAGACAATGCGGGGCAGGTAAAAACCAAAAATTGAAATGTTGAAAAGGCTGACCAGCAAGGCTGCACCCAGTGCGATGAAAATAAGGCCAATCAGCGCCCGTTTTTTGTTTGAAGAATCCATGATTGCATTTTTTTTTGTGATACAATGAATAATCTGACACAAAATTATCCCGGCCGGAAAAATCCTGCAAGAGGCGATCGGTCAATGGCACCCCCAGGTCGGTGAATGCCACCCTACAGCCTGTTGGTATCCTCCAGGTCGCTGATGTGCAGGTTGAGGGCTTTCACGCTGATGTTGATCTCCCAGATACTGATACCCAGGCTGATGATGAGAAGCACCAGGGCAATGCCGAAAATGATCTCGGCCACCATCTGCCATTCAACATAGACCAGGAACATGCAGGCCACACACAACAACAGGCTGGCCAGCCCATAGATCTGCATGCTGCGGATCAGGTTGATGCGCTTTTTCAGGTTGGCGATCTGCCCAAACAATATCTGGCTGGGGCTTTCCTTGTAGCGGGCGTGCAGACCCCGCACCAGGTTGGCAATGGCCAGGAAACGATTGGTATAGGCCAGCAGCAACAGCGAAATGGCGGAGAACAGCAAGGCAGGCGTCGTCAGGGTCAGGGTTTCCATTTGCCTTTCAATTATTGAAAGTTTACCTTAATCCATTGTTTTTTCAAAAGTAATAATTCCTGTAGAAAGATAACTGCACTAGCATTTCCCTTTTTCCCGATAATTAATTGAATTTAACAACTCCTGAATTTTCCCCGGCTCCTCCCCTTTCTTCTTCTTGAGGAAAAAGCTTCCAGGAATAGACCAAGGTCAGGGTTAATACGGAGTTTATTCGGTTTAAACCGAATAAACTCCGTATTAACTCCGTATTAACTATTTCCATGGTATAGCTATACTACTGATTTAGAATGAATTAACAAAAATAAAAAATTAGAAAAATTGTTGAAATTTAGGGTTATGCCCTGCTATCCGGGAAATATTCGGAACAAGGAGGCCCTGCAGTTTTGATTGGAATAGAAAAACTGTTTTTGGAGAATCAAACTTATGGTCTATTTATCCTTACAAATATATTACAGGCCTTTTTATTTAATGAATATTTTAATTTTGATAAAAAACTTTTTTCCCGGAAATTTGTTTCAATAGCAAAATCATAAGATTAAACTATGTATCGCATGTTTCAAAAGATATCTGTAGTATTGGTGCTAATTCTTTCGGGGGTGCTGGCTTTCGGGCAGCAGGGTACCATCCGGGGCCGGGTGTTCAACCAGGACACGAACGAACCACTTCCCTTCACCAACCTTATTATATATGGTACAAACATTGGCAGCACCAGCGACCTCGACGGGAATTTCCTGTTTACAGGGGTTGAGCCTGGCTTTGTTCGTCTTGCAGTAAGTTCAGTGGGCTTCGAAAGCAAGGTCACTGAAGAGTTTATGGTGAGTAATTCGAGGGCTGCTTTTATTGAGATCCCGCTGAAGGAGATCAAGGTGCAGCTTGAAGCCGTTGAAGTGCGGGCTTCCCCCTTCCAGCGGAAAGATGAGAGCCCGGTATCGCTTCGCCGCCTGGGCATCAAGGAAATTGAACGCAGCCCTGGCAGCAACCGCGACATCTCAAAGGTGATCCAGTCCTTACCCGGGGTGGCCTTTACCCCGGCTTTCCGCAACGACGTGATCATTCGCGGGGGCGGCCCTTCCGAGAACCGCTTCTTCCTCGATGGCATTGAGATACCCACCATCAACCACTTCACCACCCAGGGCGCCAGCGGAGGGCCATTGGGGATGATCAACGTGGATTTTATCCGTGAGATAGAAATGTACTCCGGGGCTTTTCCTGCCAGCCGTGGCAATGCATTGAGTTCGGTGTTCGAGTTCCGCCAGATCAATGGCAACCGCGACCGCCTGAACCTGCGCGGCACCATTGGCGCCAGCGACCTGGCGCTTTCGCTCGACGGGCCCCTGACGAAAAACACCTCCATGGTGGTTTCGGCCCGAAGGTCTTACCTGCAGTTCCTCTTCACCTTGCTTGAGCTTCCCTTCCTGCCGACATACAACGATTTCCAGTTCAAGACCAACACCCGCATCGGTGAGCGCTCCGAACTCAATGTGATCGGGCTTGGCGCCATCGACCAGTTTACTTTGAACCTTAACGCCAACGAAACCGAAGAGCAGCGCATCCTGCTGGAGTCACTGCCGGTGAATGAGCAATGGAATTACGCCCTGGGGGCCACCTACCGCCATTTCCGCGACAACGGCTCCGACCTTTTTGTGCTGAGCCGAAACATGTTGCGCAATACCGCTTTCAAATATCCCGGCAACGACGAAAGTCTGCCCCGCAGCCTTGACTACGTTTCGGATGAGATTGAGAATAAGTTTCGTTTTGAACGCAGTACGGCCCTCGATAAATACCGCGTAAACTGGGGTCTGGGTGGAGAGTATGCCAAATTCCTGGGCGACATCTCACAAAAGGTATTTATCAACGACCAGTTGATTTCTGTGGAGAATCAAACGGCCTACGACCTGTTTAAATGGAGCGCCTTCGGGCAGGTGACCCGCAGCTTTGTGGACAACCGCCTGACGCTTTCCCTGGGGGTTCGCAGCGACGCCAACAACTATTCGGCCAGTATGTCGAACCTCATCGATCAGATCTCTCCCCGCTTCTCGGCATCTTATCAGCTCCGCCAGAATCTTTTCCTCAACGGGAACGTGGGGCGCTACTTCCAGATGCCTGCCTATATTACCTTGGGCTATCGTGATCCCAACGGGGTGCTGGTCAACAAAAACAACGACCTGCGCTACATCTCGGTTGACCATCTGGTAGGCGGCATTGAATGGCTTCCTAACCGTGTCAGCAAGATCACCTTTGAAGGCTTTTATAAAATGTATGATAAATACCCCTTCTCGGTTCGCGATTCGGTGGCCCTGGGCAGCCAGTCAGGCGACTTTGGCGTGTTTGGCGATGAAGAGGTGCTCAGCATCGGGAAAGGTCGCTCCTATGGAACAGAGTTGTTCTTCCGCACTGAAAACTTTAAGCAATTCAACCTGATCCTCTCCTATACCTTTGTCAGGAGTGAGTTTCAGGATAACCAGGGCAGCTATATCCCTTCGAAATGGGACAACCGGCATATCCTGATTTTCACCGCCCTGCGCCCCCTGCCAAAGAACTGGGAAATCGGCCTGAAATGGCGCTTCTCAGGAGGTGCTCCATACACGCCCTACGACCTGGAGCTGTCGAGCATCAGGGATGCCTGGGATGCCCAAAACGGCCCTTATTTCGATTATGCGAGGTTCCACCAGAACCGCCTTCGCAGCTTCCATCAGCTCGACCTGAGGATCGACAAGCAGTTCTTCCTCAAAAAGTGGTCGCTGATGGTTTATCTGGATATTCAGAACATTTATAACTTTGAGTCGGAGTTGCCCGAAAATGTGGCCCGGCAGGAAGATGAAAACGGAAACCCAATCATTATCACCGGTGAGGATGGCATTGATCGGTACCAGTTAAAGACCCTGGAAAACCTTACAGGCACTGTGCTGCCATCCATTGGGATCATTTTTGAATTTTAATCTTGAAGCGCTATGAATTCATTCAGCAAAAACAAGCATACCCTAAGGCAAAGCAGGTCCCTGTTTACCCTTTCTCTTGGCCTGGTATTTTTTACCTTAACTGCTGCAAGCCCCTATGGTTCCTACGGTGATCAAAAGCCCTGGTGGAAACGCAACAGGAGCCCTGAGCCAGTGCAAGTGATTACTACTTCGTTGAACCTCGACGGGCACCCCCTGGAAGTGGAATTTGAACGGGGTCCCCACCACAACCATCCCCTGATGGCCATCTGGGTGGAAGACCTTGAGGGGAATTACGTGCAGACCCTGTATGTTGCGCAATCGATCGCTAAGGGAATTTACCTGCGCGGCGACCCCTCCACAGGGCGCTGGCTGCCCGGCCCGGTGCGCCGCCCGGCAACCCTCCCCTACTGGAGTCATAAACGCGGCATCCAGGCAGAGGACGGCCTGTATATCCCTTCGCAGCAGAACCCGATGCCCGACGCCCTGACCGGTCCAACACCTAAGGGAAATTTCTTATTGCAGACCCAGTTGCCTGAATCCAACCGGCGCCAGTTCAGGGTGCTGCTCGAGATCAACCAACCCTGGGACTGGAACCAGCATTGGTATAACAACCGTTTTCCAGGCGACAGCGAATACATGACCTCATCGCAGCCCGCCATTGTATACGAGGCTGTGATCGACTTGGACTCAGGAACTTCCGAATATGAAATGAAAGCGATCGGCCATAGTCATTGGTCGGGTAAAACTGGGGAGTTATTCAAAGATTTAAGCACTTTAACGACTGCTTTAGAAATAACTGAAAGAGCTTTTGTTAGGGTCCCTGAAAAAAAATGATTTTTTTTTTTTCATTTTTGGAGTATTTTAAGGGGGTAAAAAACCCCCTTTTTTTGTATAATTTTTATACGGTAAATTGGCTGTATTTTTTTAATTTAAATCGATTTTACACCATTGAAACATCCTTTACATATCCGGATAAAAAAAAGAAAAATTACAAACTAAATTTATTTAAAACATTTATTATAAACTATTTATAAATTTTATATTCATTTATTTATATATCTATTTATTATATTTTTCTTTGAATGATTAAGAAAAAAAAGACAGGAGAAAATTAAAAAAACATCCTTGGTTATTCGTGAAATTTATACTAGGGTTTTTACCAATACTACCTGCATTTTATCCCAATCTCTATTTAAGGATAATTCCCAATTGACAGGCATTGGGGCTTTTAATAGCTTTATCGATAGTATTTTAATTTTTGTTGGCATTTGCTGTTAACAATTTGTTAATAATGTCTGAAAACTCCCCGGATAGACGGAAGGTTTCAGGCGAAACTTATTATAAAAGAAATGTTTAACCAACCTGAAGCCTATGAAGCACCTCCCCATTCAAGAAAAATGAATAAGATTACGAATGTGTTTAAAACAAAGTGTTGTTAATTAAAACTTTTAATGAATGAAAAACATGTACAAGAACCTGCAAGAACGATGTAGCAGTTTGCTGATGTTTCTTGTCATCATGATGTTTGCAGTTTCGGCCCAGGCACAGAATATCAGCCTTGAAAGGCCTGTTCAGCAAAATGATGGCATTATCAGCCTGTCTACAGGATGCGATTCGCATATCATTACGTTCCAGGGGGCAGTCTACGATGGTACGAACACAACGTTTACGTACACCATTCTCGGAGGCGGCCCACCTGCACTCAGCCACTGGGTGATCGCACTCTGTGTGCCCTGCTCCTATGTTGTGGATGCCGGGCCCGGAATTACCACCTGTGGAACAGACCCTACAACAGGGGTTTACGGCTTGAAATGGGACTCCGGACTGGATCCGGGTGTCACCCAAACCTACTATCTCACCCTCAGCGGTGAGTGGCCGGTTGGAACGGTTGAAGCCGCTGTTAAGGCCGGTCAATCTGAATGTTATTATGAGATTCCCGGTCCTGCCTGTATTCCCGACATTGACGTGGAGAAAACCGCCCTAACCACCACTTTTGACGAAGTGGGTGACGTGATTGAGTATGCCATTGTAGTAACCAATACCGGCATGTGGGATATGACCGATGTTACTGTGGTTGATCCCCTGACCGGGCTGAACCAAACCATTGCCTCGCTGCCGGTTGGCGCATCTGAATCCTTCAGTACCTTCTATTCGGTTGTTGAAGGAGATATCTGCGATGTTGACTGTGCACCTGAGGTATATAATATGGTAACCGCCACCGGTTATTATAATGGTTCCATGGCTACCGATTCCGACGAGGTAACCGTGTTCGGCGTGTATCCGGGATTTGATCCGATAGACCCAACTACTGATGAGGTTGCCTGCTTTGCTGATATTGAGATGCCTGCATTACCAGAAGTTTTAGACTTCTGTGGGAATGCCATCACTAATATTACAGGACCGGTCGTTAGCGCTGTTCCCGATTGTTTTGGTGAAGTAACTTACACATGGACCTATGAAGACTGTGCTGGCAATACTCAGGACTATGTCCATACAGTAACTATATTGCCCCCCACAGTTGAAATTCCTGAGGACGGAGCTGCAACTGTAGCTTGCCCCTCCGAGGTCATCGCTCCTGCTGCTCCCGTCCTGGAAGATAACTGCGGTCGTGAACTCGAATTCATTGGTGTTTCTGATCCGATGATTCCCGAGTGCGCCGGTGATGTTGTATTTACCTACACCTACGAAGACTGTGCTGATGTCCAGTACACCTGGAACTACACCTTCACCATCGAAGATCCCGTGGTAGTTATTCCTGCCGACGGCGCTGAAACAGTAGCTTGCCCCTCC
>JAZBOS010000037.1 GCA_036351255.1 Bacteroides sp. | reverse complement strand
GCCACCCAAGTGGCTTTTCTTTTTTTCAGCTGTTTTAAGCCATATAAAAAGCAGCCGGCAAAGCGGCTGCTTAAAAACTTCTCCGGTTCAGGAAACACTTAACGGGATGCGACGCTGGAAGCACCGCTGGTCCTGACGTCTACTGAAGCCCCTCCCCTAACGTTCAGGGAGGAAGCGCCGCTGGCCTTACCAGTGACATTTTCCGATACGGTGATCTGCAAATCGCTGGCGCCGCTTAAACCTACTTCGGCCATCAGGCATTCCAGGCCAAATGATTTCATATCTGAAGCCCCTGAAACAGTGGCCTGCAACGAACGCGTAGTCCCCTCAAGCCGAATATCAGAGGCCCCGCTTCCGTCCACTTCCAGGTAGCTGGATTCAACCTGGAGATTGACGTTGCCGGCACCGCTGCATTTAATTTGCAGGGATTCCTGTGAAAGCAGACCAGTGCCTTCCACTTCAGCAGCGCCGCTGCAACTGATCTTTTCAAATAAGGGGGCGGTGACATACACCGTGATCTCCTTATAGCCGCGCAGGGAGGTGAAGGGTTCCACACCTATCCTCAGCGAATTACCGGACACTTCGGTAAGGATATAAGGAAGCAGATTATCGTCAGCACTTACCACGACCTCATAAGCCTCATCCTGTGTCACCACCAGTTTTATGGCACTGCTAACAGAAACCCCTGTAAAAGAAGGGGTTTCGCGCACTTCACGAACCACCACACCGCTTCCTCTTACGGCATTCTCGCATGCCATTAAGGTTGCACTTACAAATAAAATGGCTATCAGGATCAGACTTGCCATCCTGCTGCCTTTTTTCAATACACTTGTTTTCATCATCGTTAGTCTTTTCTTTGAATGTTTGTAATGGATTTAGAAGCTTTATATCCAAAAACATGCCTTTTCTTTCAAGACATTCATATACAACTCTTTAAATGTAGATGAACGATCTTTTCTGAAGATGAAGTGTCCGTTTTCCACCTCCAGTTGACCGGTATCGAACAGTTTGAAAGAAGCGTTTGGCCAACTTTTTTAAAAAAGAACGCTATGCAACCAAGGTTGCTTCGCTACCAGGCTACAAAAAAAGAAAGGGGCAGACCGTTGCTGACCTGCCCCCTTATTGATGTCCTTTTCCACATTAAACCAGGAAAAGCGGCTTGTCGATAAACGATTCGTAAACCGGGCGGAGGCGCTCGGTATTATAATTCTTTTCAATATCAATCAGTTTCTTGGTGCTGGTCACAATGTCGACAGGGATATTGTCGTAGCGACCATTTTTAAGGATCACCAATCGTCCGTGAATGCCTTTGAGCACCAGGTCAAGCGCAAGGTTACCATAGGCCATAGGCACAATGCTATCAATGGCATCGGGATCGCCTGAGCGCACCAGGTAACCCAGGTGCTGATTGATGGTTTCCACACGGCGGCCATTGTTAAACTGAGGGCTTACCTCCTTGATCTTGGCAGAAACGGCATCTCCAATGCCCCCCAGTTTGGCATGGCCAAACATATCCCGTTCTAAATTGGAGAACATCATATCCACTCCTTCAAAGGCAGCACCTTCTGAAACCAGCACCACAGAGTACCTGCTTGGGTTTAGTTTACGGTCGTGCACAAGAAGTTCGGTAAGATGCTCAATTTTAAACTTGTATTCGGGGATTACACAACGATTGGCAGCGCCGGCCATGGTGGGTAAAAGAGCGGTGAATCCAGCATAACGGCCGAATACCTCAATGACGAGGATACGTTCGTGGGAGCCAGCAGAAGTACGCAAAAGATTGGTCATATGGATTGTCCGGGTAATGCAGGTGCTAAATCCAATACAATAATCGGTACCAGGTACATCATTGTCCATCGTTTTTGGGATGGCGACCACTTTAACCCCTTCCTGGTAAAGGCGCACGGAATAACTAAGGGTATCATCACCCCCGATGGGGATCAGGTAATCGATCCCGATAAAATCAATGTTCTTCAGCACTTCGGGGGTCAGGTCATTGATCTCTGCTTTGTATTTATCCTTATGCTGTTCGGGGACATTTTTGAGGGGCACGTGGCTGGGCCTTGTCCGTGAGCTGTGGAGGAATGTGCCACCAGTGCGTCCGGCACGGTTTACGATATCTTCGGTCAATTCGATAAAATTGCGGCTGTTATCCGCTTTCTTGTCGCGAATCACCTCCATGATCCCCGCCCAGCCTCTGCGGATACCAACTACCCTGTAACCTTCGCGCAACGCGCGGATGGTGAGGGCCCTGATGGCAGGGTTCAAGCCGGGAACATCGCCCCCTCCTGTCAATATTCCAATCGTTCCTTTCATCTTTGGTGTTGTCATTTTCTTACGTTTTATCTATGTCCAGTAATTTTACATTGAAGCCAGTGCCTTCCTTAAGCACCTTCCCCCCCAATGAAGGCATAAAATTAAAAAAATCCTGCTTCTTACCTTTGGGTTTTCTCCATTTTTTTGCGGGTTTATTTTATCTTCGCTAATGATAATGACAAAAAAAAGACACTTTTCGAATTGTTACTTATAAAAAGGAATTATGGAAAACTTCAGGATAAACAATCCGGTGGACCTGCACTTTGGTGCCGGTGTAGTAGAGAAACTAGGGCCCCTGGCTTTCGGATATGGGAAAAAAGCCCTGCTTGTTTACGGCAAAGGATCGGTGAAAACCAACGGCTCCTATCACCAAACCCTGAAAAGCTTGCAGGATGCAGGGGTTGAGGTGGTAGAATACGATGGGATCAAATCCAACCCTATCATTGAAGATGTTGATGAAGCCGCTGATCTGGGCCGCAGGGAAGGTGTCAAAATGGTGGTAGCCTTAGGTGGGGGCAGCGTGATAGACAGTGCGAAGATCATTGCCATCACCATTGCGGTCAGCCATTCGGGCTGGGCGTTTCTGGATGGGCCCGAAAAGCCCGTGAAGGCCATCCCTCTGTTATGCGTGCTGACCCTTGCAGCCACAGGCACCGAGATGAACGCCGCCGCTGTGGTGCAGAGCGATAGCAAAAAGAAAAAAATTGGATATGTAAACAAATTGATGTATCCAAAACACAGTTTTCTCGATCCCGGATTTACAATAAGTGTTCCCCCAAACCAAACCGCCTATGGCATTGTTGACCTGATCGCCCACGCCCTGGAAGCCTGGTTTGGGGAAGGTGATGCAAGCCTCTCCGACCGTTTTATCATTGCCATCATTAAGGAAGCCCTGAAATACGGGCCGGAGTTGATGAAAAACCTTGAAGATTATGACTTGAGAGCCCGCATCATGTATGCCGCCACCTGTGCCCTCAACGGCATGACCGTGCCAGGAAAGAAATCGCAGGACTGGGGAGTGCACAACATTGGCCACACCCTGGGCGTCAAATGGGACCTGGCTCACGGGGCCACACTCTCCATCGTATATCCAGCCTGGCTCAAACTGCATAAGGAACGTATGCCTCACAGGATTACAGAGCTGGGGTCAGCCCTCTTCGGAAGTGAAACCGTGGACGACACCATTTATAAGCTTGAATATTTCTTTAAGCTCCTGGGGAGCCCCATCAGGCTTTCGCAGGCAGGCATTCAATGCAGCGAAAAGGACAAGGAAGAGCTGTTTGAGATTATGCAGCTCAACAAGGTGAATGGGCTGCACCACAAACTAAGCGAGCAAGACTACCGTTTCCTGATCGAACACATCATTTGATGCGTTCACCGCAACAAAAGCCGGTTTTTATTGTTTCCCTGTAAAAGAAAAGTCTTTGGCAGGCGAAGGTGATTCCTTTTCCACCAAAAGCCTTTTATCAAAACATTTTCACGATGAAAATATGGCTTATTTTATGGCCACTGCTCTTTGGAGCCTGCGGCCAAAATGACAATAACACAAAAATATCAAATGATATGGCAGAACTGAATCATCATAATACTCCCCTACTCGAAACGGCTACCTTTGGAGGTGGTTGTTTCTGGTGTACCGAAGCGGTTTTTCTGAAGGTTAAGGGCGTACACAGTGTAGTGTCAGGTTATTCGGGCGGAAAGACTACCAACCCCACTTATCGTGAGGTTACCAGCGGTTCCACCGGGCACGCTGAGGTCATCCAGATTAAATTTGATCCGGATGAGGTAAGCTATCTGCAGCTGCTCGAGATCTTCTTTAAAACACACGACCCAACCACCCTCAACCGCCAAGGTGCGGATGTCGGGACCCAATACCGATCAGTGATCTTTTATCACAACCCCCAACAAAAGGAGATTGCTGAGAAAGTGAAGGAAGCCCTTAACATAGAAAAGATCTGGAACAACCCCATCGTGACGGAGATCACCGAATTAAAGGCGTTTTACAAGGCAGAGGATTATCATCAGAATTATTTTGAGAACAATCCAAACCAGGCTTACTGCCAGTTTGTGATCGTTCCAAAACTGGATAAACTCGAGAAATTATTTAAGGACCAGTTAAAATAAAAGAAGGGAGGCTGCAGCCTCCCTTTTTTTTATTATTCGAGGGTGATCCTTTTGTTTTTGGGATATCGCACGGCATACCGCAGGGTTCTCAGCTGTGTTTCTCCGGAATTAATTTCCATGCGCCAGTTCAGGAAGCCACGTTCCTTGTCGTATGAAGCGCCTGACATTTCCTCGACGCTTACTTCGATATCCTCCTGGGTTGATAATGGCACCTGGTCCTGAATGGTGAGGGTAATGCTTACGCGTTTATTGTTGCGGGCACTGATCTCCCAGCCCACGGTTTCAGTGGTACGGTTACCCAGAAAGTTTCGCTTGCTCTGGTCTTTGATGCGTTCGCGCTTCACGATGATATTCGGATCCCGGCCCAGCGAAAGTTCGAGGGTATCGGTCGTCATGCCCGGATTAATGAAGGTCTTTCCAAGGAAGGTCCCCTCCATAAAGAGGTTGGCTTCGCCGGGAAGCAGAGCATAGTCCTGCCATTCAGCCACACGGGCTACAAGGAAGGCGTCGGGATTGAGTTTGGGCACCACAAAATATTCGTACTGTGCAGGCAGGCTGTGCCCTTCCAGTTCAACCACCCTTTGCACCCTTCCCGAAGGGAGGTTGTATGGAGTGTTGACTACAAATTCGCGGGTGGTGCGGCCCTCCTGAACCTGGACAAAGGATTCAGCTGTTACCGCATCCATGGCCTGGGGAGCAGGCATTTTTGGTTCCATTTCATCGGCAACATATACTTCATTGAGCATGACCCCCGCTGCACGTCCCCTCAAGACCATCATTTCCTCATCATAACGGAGGAACCACTGGGAGAGTTGTGGTTTTTGGCCCCATTGCCTCGGGTTACCGGTTGAAAAGGTTAGCTTAACATTCTGCCAGTCTTCTCCCGTATTCTGGAAGGCATTGGCCTTGAGCATCAGCTCCAGGTCCCTATCAACGTCTGCTACTCGGATATCATAGACCGGACGCCAGCCTGCACTCTGAATGGTATAGGTGAGAGAAAAGCCTGCATTGACGGCCGCATTGGCCGAAACTTGCACCACCACCTCACCCATCTGGCTGGTAGAATGTCCCCGCAGGCGGCTGAGCTGCTGGTTGATGCGGTTGTATCGTTCTTCATCCTTCTCCACTTCCTGACGGACTTTCAGCCAGTTGGTTTTGATCTCTTGCAGCCGTTGCCGAAGGAAATCGGCCGCAGCTCTCAATTCGGCTACCTGCACGCCCGTCTGGCCTCCGCCCAGTGAACGGTTGGCAGCCAACAGGGCTTCTTCCTCTTCATATACCTTGAGGGTGGCCCGATTGATGTCAAGTTGGTTTTTGTAATACTTGAGGCTGTCTTCCAGTTGTTTGATCTCCTTGCTCAGGGCAGGGCTTTCAAGAAAATTGGTCCGGTGACTGACCGAGAGGATGGTGAGTGCTCCTGTTGCCTTGACTTGAATACTCGAGGCATCAATATCGAGGGGGAGTTGGGTAAAGACCAGTTCATTGATGCCGGACGGCACCCTGACCTGGGCTTCCCTCATTATCTGTGCACCCTGGAAAAAGACCATGGCCTCCTTTATTTCCGAGGTGACCTGCAAGGACTGACCCTGGGCCCAAAGGCCCGGGGTCAGCAGCAGCAAAAGGCTGATAAGGGATTTGAATTTCATAAAATTATGGGTTTTGGAAAAAGGTTATTGATTACTTGCAATAAAGCGGTTGAGTTCACGACTGCTCGAGCTGAAGCGGAAAGCCTGATGCACCACGAAGAAGTTGCGGGGGTCAACCGTGTGGGCATAAGCCATCTTGGCCAGCTTTAGACGGTTCGACTCAAAGGAGAACAGGTCCATCAGTTCCCTTACCTGGGCGGAAGTCACGTGGTTATTGGATACCGCTTGCCGGGCAAGGTCAAGGCGGCTGTTTTCAAAGCGGATGGATACCAGGGTAGCTTTCAGTCTGCCAAAGGTCTGTGGACTCATCACTGGCACATAAGCCGGGGAATAATGTGCAGGGCCGTGATTCACCCGAACGGGCCTAAGAGCAAGGCGTTCGGTGACAACAAAACGGTTGCGGGTGTCTATATGGGCGATCAGCCGTTTGCGTGCAGGCACCTGGATATAACCAGAGAATACCACCCGCGGGGCAGCAGGCACATAATACAGCCCGTTGAAATAGCGATCCAGGCGCACTACTTCAATGAAGTGCTTGCCGGGACGAAGGTCAGGGATGGTATAGGAAGTGGCTTGATGACGGAAGGTGCGATTGTCGATGGTAAGGTCGAATGCAGCCCCGTCATGGAGCGAAAGAGTAAGTTCGGAACGATTCGGATGGGAGGCGGCCAGCATAAAGGCAATACTCACCAAAGCAAAGGTCATCAGGATTTTTTTCATGGCGTTGTCCTCCATTCATTAGATACGTATTTTCATCCTGATAAAACCAATTAGCGTGCCAAGACGCTACTTCCCCGAAAAAATTTTCTCAACGCCTTGCCGGAAGGGCTACCTGGGCTTCACCGGGATCTCGAGCAACCAGGTGATAATCGACAGAATGATGCTGAACAATACCGCCCACCAAAATCCGTCTACCATAAAACCTTTCACCAGATGTGAAGCAATCTGAATGATAAATGCATTAATGACCAGCAAGAACAACCCCAGGGTAATAACGGTGATGGGGATGGTAAGGATGACCAGGATGGGCTTCAGCAGCATATTGAGCAGGCCCAGCACAAATGCTACTACCAGAGCGGTGATGAAATCCCTGACATGAACCCCGGGCAGGATATAGGAGGAGATTACCACCGCAAAGGAGGACACAAGCACTTTCAAAAAGAAACTCATAACTGAAAGGTTTAAATTAATTTATTCAAAAAGAGAAATAAAATTAACCAAATTCAGGAAAAATAAAAAGTAGGAAGCGGCTAAATCTTTTGGTGGATCAGGAGAGGATCTTTTTCAAGTGGTCAATGATGATCCCGGAGGCCCCTTTTTTCTCTTCAATGTATTTCAGACAAATTTGCGAAACATCCTGAAGCTTAGCGGGCTCTTTCAAAAATCCTGCTACACCCTCAAGCAACTGGCTTGCATCCCTGACAGGAAAGGCTCCTCCCCTTTGCTGCAGCTCTACTGCCTCTGCAAAGGATTCATAGCGCGGTCCAAAAAACACTGGTAGTCCAAAGGTCACCGCTTCCAGGATGTTGTGGATGCCCCGTCCAAATCCCCCTCCGATGTATGCCAGTGACCCCAGCCGGTAAAGTCCTGAAAGCAAGCCAATCCTGTCAATGATCAGCACCCGGGTATCCGGCCTTACCTCTTCCCCAATCTCAGAGAATATCTCCACCTGATCCCCGATTTTATTTTTCAAGTCTGCAATTTGATCGGAATGAATTTCGTGCGGTGCAACGATATACTTCAGGTCAATTCCACCATCCTGAATCAGGGGTAACAAAAGTTCTTCATCAGCTGGCCAGGTGCTGCCCGCCACCAGAATTTTATGACCTTCTGAAAAGGCTTTTAAATGGGGAAAATCGGCAGGCCTTTCAGCAATAGCTGCCACGCGGTCGAAACGGGTGTCTCCGCTTAATCCAGCCTGAGTTATCCCAGCTTTCAGCAACAAGTCGAGGGAGGACTGATTTTGAACGAAAATATGAGTGAACTTTTTCAACTGCCTGCGAAACCACCCCCCGTAAGGTTTAAAGAAATGCTGCTCGGGCAGGAAG
>JAZBOS010000036.1 GCA_036351255.1 Bacteroides sp. | reverse complement strand
TTCCCCTATTTCTTCCGCCAGAAAAACCTGGGTACCATCATCGGTGCACGCACCTGGGGCGGACTGGTTGGCATCTCAGGCAACGCACGTCTGGCCGATGGGGGTAACATCTCCGTACCCCGCTTCGGAATTTACAACCAGGAAGGCGAATGGATCATTGAGGGCATTGGCATTTACCCTGACATTGAAGTCATCGATGCCCCGCACCTGGTGGCCCGAGGACAGGATCCCGCACTGGAAAAGGCCATTGAGGTCCTCCTGAAAGAACTGGAAGAAAATCCTCCGAAAAAGTGGATTACCCCCGAAGATCCTGACCGTTCGGAATGGATTGAGGAGAGGATCCGATAAGGATTTTGGAAGGGTTGTCGTTGTTGTCTTAGTTGTCATTGTTGTCATTGTTATCGCTGTTTAAGTTTCTTAAACAAAAACGCGAAGCAGACAACAAGGACAACGCGAAGCAGACAACAAGGACAACCCTTTATCCCTTCCTGGCTTCAAAATGTTGCTCCAGCAGGCGGGCAACGTATTTGCCAATAATATCAAATTCAAGGTTGACCACGGAACCCACCCTGAAATCACCAAAGTTGGTGTGCTCATAGGTGTAGGGAATAATGGCCACAGAGAACAGGCCAGGTTCTGAATCTACCACTGTCAGGCTTACCCCGTTCACCGAAATGGAACCTTTTTCCACGGTGATATTCTTAGGGCCGCGATCGTATTCAAACCAAAACTTCCAGCTACCATCGAGTTCTTCCACGCGCTTGCACACAGCGGTCTGGTCCACGTGCCCCTGAACGATATGCCCGTCCAGGCGCCCGTCAATACGCATACAGCGTTCCAGGTTCACCCGGTAGCCTTCCTGCCAGGTGCGCATATTGGTCTTGTCAAGCGTTTCCTGGATAGCCGTAACGGTATATTGTTTCTTCTCCTTGTCAACATTCACCGTGGTCAGGCACACCCCGTCGTGCGACACGCTCTGATCCACTTTTAATTCATCCGCAATGGGCGTTTCCATCGTGAAATGGATATTGCCCCGGTCTTTTTCAATTTTTACCACCTGCGCGGTGGTTTCTACGATTCCTGTAAACATATTTCTCGGTTTAAATGATTTTCTATCAATGAATATCCTTTCAGCAATTTTCAAGCTGGCCTTTTCTTCATGCTGAACAGCTTCGTGATCTGAATGATGACCAGCGCCAGGTTGATCCCAATCAGCAAGCCCAGCACAAAATGGTAAAGGTCGGGAACAGTATGCATAGCGGACTCAGGGAAGATCCTCCAGGTTCCCCTGAAATGCTGGTAATAATGCTCCTGCTGCTCAGGACTGGCTTCAACGATCCAGGTTCGCCAATGGGCATTAAACTGCAAAAGGCCCCAGGCGGCCAATAATGGGAAGGCAGCAAGGGAAACATACTTCCATTGCATGACCATACCAGCCAGCAGCAAAACAAGCAAAACCATCAAGATTCCCATAGGGCCCAGCAGGGAGGCAGTCCCCTCAATCAGCAATTCTGGAATAGGAAAAAACACCAGGGAATACCATAACACCAGGCTCAGGAAAAAGAAAAAAGCAAGCTTATTTTGCATTTCTTTTTGGGGCTTTAAGAATGAAAACGCAATTCAGACAACCCTGCAAAAATAGAAGATTCCAGTGAAAAACCCCAAAAGGCCCGGAATGATTTATCAGGCCTTCTTATTCGTAAAAGAATATGTTCCCTTCCTGCACTGGCAGCTGTCTGACAAAACCTTCTTCAAGCGAAATAAATGTTTCTGTGGCTGTTACTTCTGGGATGGTCTGTATCTTCTCGACAATGATCTTTTTCAGGTGCTCATTGTTCTTGGTAAACACTTTCAGAAAAAGGGAGTATTTCCCTGAAATGTGATGGCATTCGACGATTTCAGGGATTTTCTTGATGGCCTGGAACACCTGCTCGTGGGTGGAAGTACTTAACAGGTTCACCTGTATCCCGATAAAGGCGCAGGTGTAATAACCGAGCCCTTTGGGGTTGAGGCAAAACTGCGAGCCATCGAGAATGCCGGCATCCATAAGCTTCTGAACACGCTGGTGAACGGCTGCTCCGCTGATACTACACATGCGGGCAACTTCAAGAAATGGCATCCGCGCATTGGCCGCCAAGATCTCCAGGATCTTTTTATCTGTGCTATCAATCTGAAAGCCTTTTTCCATAAAAGAATTTTTTTCTAATCAAATTATTGCAAATTTAAAGCTTTTTGCTTACAAATTATAAGCACATTGCATTTTATTTTCTTTTATTCTAACGACAATAGGTTCGTTTTCAGAAAATTCAATATTTTTGCAAAACAAACCGGCGCTTATTTTCTTTTTGAAAAACCAGGTGCCTAAAAAACAACAGAACATGAAATTTGATCCCGCATCCAACATTCAGGACCTGCTTCAGTTTGGCGAATTTGGCGACGTGAATCCTTCCATTACCGATTCGGCAACCTACACCTTTTTGGAAGCCAAAACCATGCTCGACACCTTCCACGGTGAACAGCAGGGCTGTTTCCTCTATTCACGCCACTGGAATCCTTCCAACAAATACCTGGCCGATGCCCTCGCCGCCATGGAAGGCACCCAGGCTGCCTGGGTCCCTGGTTCGGGCATGGCTGCCATCACCAGCGCCATTCTCCAGCTCTGCAATACCGGCGACCACATCGTTTCGAGTATCACCACCTACGGGGGAACCTTTGCCTTTATGGCCAACTACTTGAAAAAGTTTAAGATCGAAGTCACTTTCGTGGATGTCACCAACCTGCAACAGGTTGAAAAAGCCATCCGCCCCAACACGACCATGATCTACACCGAGTCGATGACCAACCCGCTCTTGCAGATCTCCGACCTGCCCGCCCTGGCCCAGATCACCCGCAAACACAAGATCAAACTGGTGGTTGATAATACCTTCACCCCAATGATGATCGCTCCCGCCAAATGGGGCGCCGATGTTGTGGTATACAGTATGACCAAGTTCATCAACGGCAAGAACGACTGTGTGGCTGGGGCCATCTGTGCCGACGAGGAATTTATTGCAGCCCTATCGGATGTCAATTCAGGCACAGCCATGCTGCTGGGCCCGGTGCTCGATCCCATGCGCTCATCCAGCATCCACAAAAACCTGCATACCCTCCATATTCGAATGAAACAGCACAGCCACAACGCCATGTACCTGGCTGAAAAGTTCAAAACCGTAGGATTACGGTTTGTTTATCCCGGCATGCACGAACATCCGCAGCACGAGCTAATGAAAAAACTGATGAACCCCGATTTCGGCTTTGGAGGCATGATTGCCATTGATCTCGAAACCAGTGAACGCGCCGCCCGGTTTATGGAAATGATGCAGAAGGAAGGTGTGGGTTACCTGGCCGTAAGCCTGGGGTATTTCAAAACCCTCTTCAGCAACTCAGGCAAGAGTACTTCGAGCGAAGTACCCGAGGATGTCCAGAAAAAAATGGGCCTCTCCGAAGGCCTGGTGCGCTTCTCCGTTGGCCTTGACAACGATATTGAGCGCAGTTGGCTCAAAATAGAAAAATGCCTCAGCGCATTGGATACCATTTAAATTTCCTTCATTCAATTTTGTTTTGTTTTCCACCCGGGAAAGAATGTTTTCATAAGGTTTTTCAAATCCCGGGTGGTTTTTTCAAAAAGTTAAATCGACCGTTCATAGTACTTTTAACTTTTTTTATATTAATTTTTCCATTGATATAAAACAAAATCCGGTTTTCAGAGTTATAATTTTAGAACCCTGATCTTAAACCCTGAAATCGAAAATAGATAAAAAAAGACATTGGTTTCTTTTCATGTTGTTGTTTTGGTTAGTTGATTGGTGGCCCCGGGACAGAAAACTGTCCCGGGGTTTTTTGTAGCCATTCCGATTGGAGATACTTCATCCAGGTCTTCTGTAGTTGAATCAGCATCATTTCATAACTAATTGATTTTCTTTACCTTCCCATTCTAAGGAAAAACCAGGGTAATAGTTAATACGGAGTTTATTCGGAGTTTATACGGTTTAAACCGTATAAACTCCGACCATGGTCCCTCTTTGATCCCTCTTTCCCGGGTCAACAAAAAGGCCAGGATTCATTTATAATGGTGGGGTTAAAAATAAAAATCCCCCCGGAACTCACTTTGCAAAGTGTCAGGGGGGATCATCTCTTACTATTGTCCTGATTAGTTCAGGCGATGGACCTCAATTTCAGGATTTCCCCACATCATAAAGATGGTTTGGGGAATCTGAACATTCTGCATATAGGGGCCTCTAACCGGATCTTTTTCGCCGGCAGCCAGGCGGAACAGTTCCTGTCCGGGTCCTTTAACATATAATGGCACCAGGGTGTTGGTGTGGTTGCCAAAGTTAAATTTTGCCTGTAGCAGCTGTCCTTTCCCGTTGCTGACCACCGGGGCATTTACCTGTTCGGGGTGTGAAGGGCCAGTGAGGTAACCGGTTTCGTGGTCAGCGGTAAGGATGATCAGGGTTTCTTCCCAGCTGCTGTTGGCTTCCACCCATTCAATGGCCGCCTGGATGGCGTTGTTCAGGTCGATTTGTTCTTCAATCACCCTTCCCAGGTGATTATCGTGGCTTGCCCAGTCAATGGCCCCGCCTTCGATCATCACAAAGAAACCCTTGTCGTTCTGTCCCAGCACATTGAGGGCCGTGCGGGTCATTTCTTCCAGGGTGGGGATGCCCTCGTTGAAGGGCTGGCTGAATGGAAGCGTCTCATTTTCGCCATCGGTACGCCCTTGCTGGAGGGTAGAGTTCACTTGTGGAATGCCCATTACGCGGGCGGGGGTTTCACCGCTGGCCAGTTTCACGAAATCTTCGCGGGTCTGGATCAGCGTCCAGGGGTCAGCCTGCCCGTCGCCGTCGCTGTCCTGCACGCGAAGGGTTTGTCCGCCGGCATTAAACTCGGTGCGGCCATCGTTGGCCAACAGCTGCTGCCAAATCTCGCGCCCCCCAACATAGCGGTCGTTATTCTCGGAAGGTTTTCCGTCATCGCTGAAGTCAGGATTTCCGGCTGCGAGGATCAGGTCGAGGCGGGTGTTGAACAGCATGTAGCGGGCGATTTCGTCATAATTGCCGCGATCAGCATTGTGGGCTGCAAAGGTAGCAGGGGTAGCATGGCTCATATGCACACTGGACACTACCCCGGTCGATTTCCCCAGCACTTTGGCAGCCTCGCTGAGCAATGTGAGGGTATCGCCATCGACACCCAGCCCAATCGTACCATTGTATGTCTTTCTGCCGGTAGACAAAGCCGTTCCTCCGGCACCGCTGTCGGTATAATCGGTATTGTTGTATGCAGGGACACTCCATGCCAGTCGCGGGCTATACCCGTTGCTGTAAACAATCTCCTCCTCGGTTTTACTGATCACCGCCGGATAAGTGGCCACCGATAGCTTGGTCCAGTCATCCTGTTCGTATGGCTGGGCCTTATCGTGGCCATAAGCATAATAATTGGCGGCCAGCACATGGTTGTAACCCATCCCATCGCCGATAAAGAAAATGATGTTTTTTGGTTTGGGCAGGCTTTCCTGCTCCGACATTATAGCAGGAGCCTGGGTACAGGAGATCATTCCCAGCAGGAAAATTCCAAAAATTATCCTGTTTTTCTGGTTCTTACGAAATGTGAACATTTTTGAAAGGGTTAAAATTATTTTATTATTCGTATTCAACTATTTGAATATAAAGGTACTGAAAAAAAACAGCCCTTTAAAGAAGGGAACAAATTTCAGGATTTTTTAACATTAAAACAAAAAGGCCCTTTCGGGCCGGGTAAAAACAATTGGAGAGGGATGAATTGCTGAAGATCAGTAATTCAATCGCGTGAAGGAAAGAAACACATCCCACATCTCGCGGAAAGAAGCAGGCATACACTCAGAAGCATTGGGTTCTTTTTTCCCGGATAAGGCTTTGGAAATCCCGGGAGATGGCCTGGTTCCCTTCCCGTTTTCATTGGGGCGATTAAAAGGTTTTTTCTTGAATTTTTTCATAATAACCCCCTTTCTTTTTTACAAAAGTATACTATTGGATGAAAATTAAAAACTTTTTTAAACATTTGTTTATTTATGCGGATATATTCAATTGTTTACATCTGTTTGATTCTTCTGTCAGGGCTATTCACGTATGAGAATTGACCAGCAAGGGTAAATGGCCTGTGAGCCCAAAAGGTAAAAAAAGGAAAGTGACGAAAAGAAATTGATTAATTTTACATGCAAAAGGGGTGAGACAGGACAAGCATGGATGTATTATACCTTTCGTATGATGGCATGACGGATGCCCTGGGCCGTTCGCAGGTGATTCCATACCTGACGGGGCTTTCGAAAAAGGGGCACCGGATTCACGTGATCAGTTGTGAAAAACGTGATACCTTTAAGAAGGATGCCCCGGAGGTGAAAGCGATCTTTGCCGAAAACAATATCGGCTGGAAGCCCTTGAAGTTTTCGACCTTTCCTCCCCTGCTCTCCAAACTTTTCGACCTTTACAAACTCAGGCGAACCGCCTTGCGGCAGCATCGAAAAACCCCCTTTGAAATCGTTCATTGCCGCAGCTACATTGCTTCCTTTGCGGGCATATATATGAAAAAACGTTTTGGGCTGCGGTTCGTTTTTGATATGCGGGGATTTTGGGTGGACGAGCGTTTTGAAGGAAACATCTGGAACCCCAAAAGTTTTTTTTACCGCAAGGTTTACAAGTATTTCAAGCGGCGGGAAAAGGAGTTCTTTGCCCAGGCTGATGCGGTGGTCAGCCTCACTGAGAGCGGTCGCAGGATCATTGGCCAGTCGTTTGGAGAAGAGGTTGAAAAACGCACTTCGGTGATTCCCTGCTGCACCGATGTGGATTTGTTTTCTCAACAATATATCAGCGATGAAAGGAAGCATGCCTTGCGCAAGCAACTGGGCATTGAACAAGCGCATTTTGTGCTTTCATACCTGGGAAGCATTGGCACCTGGTATATGACGGCCGAAATGATGGCCTTCTTCAGGCGCTTGCTCAGGATTTTCCCGGATGCACGCTTTCTTTTCATTACTGGAGAAGATCCGGAACATATCATCCGGGAGGCCACCCAGGCTTATGTGGATCCCCTCAACGTGATCGTGGTAAAAGCCGGCAGGAAAGACGTTCCCGAATACCTCAGCATATCGGATATTTCAATTTTCTTTATCAAGCCGGTATTTTCGAAAAAGGCTTCAAGCCCCACCAAACAGGCCGAGATCATGAGCATGGGCATCCCTTTCATCACCAATAAGGGCGTTGGGGACACCGACGCCATTGTGAAGGAAACAGAGGTGGGCATATTGGTGGATGAATTTACGGATAAGGCCTACGATGAGGCTATTGGCCAGATTGCCGACATCATGAGGAAACCACCCGAGCTCATAAGGGACTGCGCCCTGACACATTTCAACCTGGAAATGGGGGTAGAAAAATACGATAAGATCTACCGGAGTCTGCCAAGCTGATGCTGTCCTCTGGAAAGCTCTCTTTTGAGAAATCCTTTCCTTATCCTGCCAGAAACTTGACAGCGGATGCCTTGAAGCTGGCCCAAACCGTTTTTCCCTGTACGATGTTCATTTTTTCAAAGGAGTGCCGGCTCAGGGAGGCTACAAGCTCAAGCCCGGCATCAATCAGGATCTCCATCCCGTTTCCGCTGAGGTATGCCTCGCGAACGACACCCTTCAATTGGTTCAGGGCAGAGCTCTCGAGCGGATTTTCCGAAAGGACGATATCCTCCTGTGGAATCATTACAAAGCCTTCTTTTCCTGTTTCATTGCCCAGGAAAGAAATATGCTGACCACCAGGCAAAATGGCTTGCAGGGAATTTTCCGGCCCGGCGGATAGTTCCACGCTACAAGAGAAAATATTCTTAATTCCGCTAAACCGTGCAACAAACTCCGACCTGGGGTGCCGGAACACTTCTTCGGGGGTCCCTACTTGGGCCAGGCGGCCGTTTTCGATGACCGCCACTTGGTTGGCCAGCGTGGCTGCTTCCATAAAATCGTGCGTGACGTGAATTATTGTTTTTCCACTGCGATTGATCTGGCGCAATAATTTCCTCAGGCCAGTTTTCAGTTTGACGTCAAGGTTTGCCAGGGGTTCATCGAGCAGCAGGATATCGGGGTCAGCGGCCAGGGTACGGGCCAGAGCTACACGCTGGGCTTCCCCCCCTGAGAGGGTGCCTGGAAAGCGGTCGAGCAAGTGATCAACGCCGGTTTCACGAGCCAGTGAAAGCACGCGCTTCCTTTGTTCGGCGGCAGGCACTTTGCGGACTTTCAGGGCATAGGCGATATTGGCAAAGACGTTGAGGTGCGGAAAAAGGGATAAGTCCTGATAGACCAATCCCACCGGCCGTTGCTGAATACGTGTCTGGGTAATGTCGCGGTCATTCCAGCGGATTTCTCCTTTATCAGGTTTTACCAGTCCGGCCAGTACTTCGAGCAAAACGGTTTTACCGGCTCCCGAAACCCCGAGCAGGGCAAGATAATCGCCAGGAGCAATGCTAAGAGAGACTTCCTCCAGTGAGAAATCGCCGAAGCGAATGCTGATGTCCTTAATTTCTAACATGAACAGGGTTTTTTGACAACAGCCGCATGAGGATAAAAATTACCAGACATACCAATACAAATACAGCAGCCACCGGCCGGGCATAACTCAGGCCGAAGGCATTGAAGCGTTCCCAGATAAGCACTGGGGTAATCATGGGGTGATAGGCGATGATGACCACTGCCCCGAACTCACTCAGGCCGCGGGCCCACATCATGACCAGTCCGCTCAGCACCGATCTTTTTGCCAAGGGCAGGGAAATGGTGAAGAAAACACGCCAGGGGGATGCCCCCAGGTTGAGGGCAGCCTTTTCCAGCTTTTCCGGAACTGCCTCAAAGCCATCGCGTGCGGCATTGATCAGGAAGGGAATACTCACAAAAGCCATGGCCAGGATAATGCCAGCCACTCCCCCAACAAATGAAATACCCGCCGCTTCTCCCGCCTTCCCCAACCAAGTGCCACGGCTAACCACTCCAAGGATGGCAATCCCGGCTGCCGAATGTGGAATGACAATGGGAAGGTCGACCAGGCCATTGACCAGACCCTTCAAAAAGAAGTCCTTACGGGCCAGCACATAGGCCAGGGGAATGGAGGCAACCCCAAACAACAGGGTGCCCGCCAGCGAGCTGAGCAGGGTGAGCCGGATGCTCCGAAGCACAGCAGGGTCGGCAATGACCTGTGAATACTGGGGCAAGGAGGTTTTCAGAAAGATCCCTGCAAGTGGAGCTACAATGAACAGCAGCACCAGCCCGCTGAGGAACAAAAACACCATGCTCAGTTTCCAGTTTCGCAACATATGCCGGGAATCAAAAAAGCAAATATACCTGTTTTGCCTTGAATAGGGAAGCATATTGCCTGCCTGTTATTTTTGTATATTCGTGAACAAAATTCACGGTCATGGAACGCTACGTTAAGAACGAAAAGATGCTTAGCCCAGAAGAAAACCGGCGTCTTCGCTCCATCAGGGCTGCCGTTGCAGGTTGCGGGGGCTTGGGAGGCTATATTATTGAAATGCTGGCCCGCCTGGGCATCGGTCACCTCACCCTGATCGACGGGGATGTATATGAACCTTCCAACCTGAACCGGCAGATCTTTTCTACACCCCACAACCTGGGAGAGCCCAAGGCCCGGGAAGCAAAACACCGCGTCAGGGAAATCAACCCCGATATTGAGACCGAAGCAATCTATGAATTTATTACAGAGGAAAATGCACAGGCAATTCTGGCTGGACATGACCTGATTTTTGATGCCCTCGACAATGTGAGTTCGAGGCGAATAGTTGAAAAAGCCGCTGAAGCCCTGGACATCCCCATGGTGTTTGGCGCCATTGCAGGCTGGTACGCCCAGGTGTGCACCATCCTGCCGGGGGACCGGATGGTTGAAAAAATCTTTCCGGACACGTTTAATAAAGGAGCTGAGACCCTGCTGGGCAACCCTTCCTTCACCCCTGCCCTGGCAGCCTCCATTCAGGTGGCCGAAGCCCTGAAAGTATTGCTTGGAAAAGGTCACTTGCTCAGAAATAAATTGCTGATGATCAACCTGCTGGAGCAGCAATACGAGGTGGTTGAACTTTAAAAAAAAATCAGAAAATTTTCTGGAATTTAAATCCTGATTTGTTTCCATTCATATTGACTGGTAATAGGTTGGTTACAATGGCAGAAAAGCAGCGGCATTTTTAGTGCTACCCATCCCCAAGGATTCGGGACAAAAGGATTGAGGCCTGATTAGGACAAATCCATAGCCATTCTCCCGGAAAATGTTGGTACCTTTGCACCTGAAAAATTGTGCGAAAATGATTCGTTTTGAAGAAGCCCAGGAGATCATCCTGTCAAAGGTAAAACCCACCGGAACTGAGCGGGTTGACTTTAACGACTCCCTTTACCGGGTGCTTGCCGAGGATGTTTTTTCTGATGTAGATATGCCCCCCTTTGATAAGTCCGCCGTGGATGGTTATGCCTGCCGAAGGGAAGACCTTGGCAGGGATCTGGATATCCTGGAGGTAATCCCTGCCGGAAAGATTCCAACAAAACCCATTGGGAAAGGTCAATGCACCAAACTAATGACCGGAGCCATGGTGCCACCCGGGGCCGATACGGTGATCATGGTTGAGCACACTGAAGAGATCATGGATGGGTTGGTCAGGTTTACCGGCCTGAAAACTTCATCCAATATTGCCATCAAAGCAGAGGATTTAAAAAAAGGTGACTTGGTGCTTAAAAAAGGGACCTTGATCCTTCCGCAACATATTGCGATTCTGGCCTCAGTGGGTTGGGTACAGCCATTGGTGGGCCGCCAGGCGAGGGTAGCCATTCTATCAACCGGAGATGAACTGGTAGAACCAGCCAGGGAACCTGGTCCTGGACAGATCCGCAATAGCAACGGCTTCCAGCTGATTGCACAGGTCAGGGCTGCCCATTGCATTCCAAACTACATGGGCATCATCCCCGACGATGAGAAAGCTACCGACCGTGCCATCAGTAAAGCCCTGGCAGAAAACGACATGGTGCTGCTGACCGGGGGCGTTTCGATGGGGGATTTTGATTTCGTCCCCAAGATCATGCGTAAAAACCAGGTTGATATCTTGTTTCAAAAAGTAGCCGTAAAACCTGGTAAACCTACCGTTTTTGGAAAAACAGAACGAGCCTATATCTTTGGGCTCCCCGGAAACCCGGTGTCTTCCTTCATCAATTTTGAAGTGTTTGCAAAACCCCTGTTGTATCGAATGATGGGATTTGACTGGAAACCTGAGACGCTCTCCCTTCCTATGGGTATTGACTTTCAGCGCAAGAAAGCCGACCGTCTGGAGTTTCTTCCCGTGATCATTGACGACTCAGGGAATGTGAGCCCTGTAAGTTATCACGGGTCTGCCCATATCCACGCCATGTGTCTTGCCGATGGCATTATGCGCATTCCTGCGGGAATTCATGAAATCAAAAAAGGAGTGACAGTTGATGTTAGACCAGTATAACCGAAAAATAAACTATTTGCGCATTTCTGTTACAGATCGCTGTAACCTCCGTTGCCGGTATTGTATGCCGGAAGAAGGGGTACCATTCATCCCTCATGCTGAGATCCTGCGGTTTGAAGAAATCAGGGACGTGGTAAAGGTAGCCGTCCGTATGGGGGTGGAAAAAGTTCGCCTGACCGGAGGTGAGCCGCTGGTGCGCAAGGGGATTGTTGACCTGGTCAGGATGATTGCTGAGGTGCCCGGGGTGAAGGATTTCTCCATGACCACCAACGGGATTTTGCTGGGAGAATTTGCTGTTCCCCTAGCAGAAGCGGGGCTGCAACGTGTTAATGTCAGCCTGGATTCACTGGATCCGGAGACTTATGCCTGGATCACCCGGGGAGGTGACGTCAGTAAGGTGCTGGCGGGCATTGAAGCAGCCCGCAATGCTGGTCTGGGACCCATTAAGGTGAACTGTGTCATAAAGGAGAGTCGGAATGAAAAAGATGCGGTTGCGGTAAGAGACTACTGCCATAAAAACGGACTCCAGATCAGGTATATCAGGGAAATGAATCTCCATACAGGGGAATTTGGAGTTGTAGACGGGGGAAGCGGCGGCGACTGCCGTCACTGTAACCGCCTAAGGCTTACCAGCAATGGGATGATCAAACCCTGCCTGTTCAGCGATCTGGAATTTAGTGTGAGGGAGCTGGGAGCAAGGCAGGCCATTGAAAAGGCTTTAATTCACAAGCCAGAAAAAGGCACTGTAAACCTCCAAAACTGCTTTAATAACATTGGAGGCTAAGGACCAACAGCGCTTTAAATATTCGGCCCATAAACTGATAAATGCTTAAAACGCCATGAATAAATTTTCACATACTGACGATAAAGGCAAGGCCACAATGGTGGACGTAGGGGATAAGCCGGTTCAGCATCGTATGGCCAGGGCTTCAGGGTTTATCAGCTTACAAAAAACAACGGTTGAATTGATCCGTGAGAACCAGATGAAAAAGGGCGATGTGTTGACCGTAGCCCAGATCGCAGGTATACAGGCGGCCAAAAAGACATCTGACCTTATCCCTTTGTGTCACCCCCTGCAAATCACCAAAGTGGATGTCAAGGCCAGTTTAAAAGAGGACGGCGTAGAGGTGCAAACACTGGTGAAGTGCAACGGGCAGACTGGCGTGGAGATGGAAGCCCTAATGGCAGCCAGCGTTGCCTTGCTCACCATATACGATATGTGCAAGGCGGTCGACAAGGAGATGGTTATTCATGAGGTCGTCCTTTTAGAAAAGAAAAAGGAATAAGCCTTCCCGTAGAATTATTTAACGCACATTCAATTTTAAAATGAAGATATTATCAGTCAATATTTCTAAGGAAACAGGGACCATAAAAAAACCTGTCAGTGAAATCAGGCTCGACAAGTATGGCATCCAGGAGGATGCCCATGCTGGGAACTGGCATCGTCAGGTGAGCTTACTGGGGAAAGAGAGCGTTGATCGTTTTTCGGCCCTTGCGGGACGCAAGATCGCCTTTGGAGAGTTTGCCGAGAACCTCACCACTGAGGGACTTGAGCTGGTGAATACCTCTCCCCTGGATCGTTTGATTGGAAAAGAGGTTGAACTGGAGATCACGCAGATCGGGAAGGAATGTCACGGCAGCAGTTGCGCCATCTTCAGGGAAGTCGGCAATTGTGTCATGCCCAAAGAGGGCATTTTTGCGCGGGTGATCCGCCCTGGCATCTTGCGCCCGGGAGATGAGCTGGAATATGTTCCCAAGGTGTTGCGCTTTCAATTGATCACCCTGAGTGACCGGGCCAGCAGGGGCGAATATGAAGACCGCAGCGGACCAAGGATTGCAGCATTGCTTGAAAAACATTTTGAGAACCTGCCCAGGAACATTCAGATCGAAAGCAGGATCATTGCCGATGACGCTCTCGCCCTTGAAAAGATGATCAATGAATCCGTTCAGGAAGGGGTGGATACCGTAATCACCACAGGAGGAACTGGCGTTGGACCACGCGACATTACTGTAGAAACCATAAGACCAAAACTCGACAAAGAGGTTCCCGGCATTATGGAACTGATTCGGGTAAAATACGGCGGTCAAAAACCGAATGCCTTGCTTAGTTGCGGTGTGGCGGGATTCATTAAAAACACAATGGTATATACCCTACCGGGAAGCGTAAAGGCAGTTAACGAGTATATGGAGGAGATACTGAAAACACTGGAACACCTGATCTATATGCGGTACGGACTGGATGTACATTAAAATTAAAAAGGGGCCTTTTAGGCCCCTTTTTAATTTCATCTGTTTCCTTTAGTCATTCAGGATAATAAAGTCCACGCGGCGGTTAATGCTGAGGTTCTGCTGTGAGAGCGGGTCATTGGGACCGCGGAAGGAAATGGCTAAACGTTCCGGGTCAATCTTAAAGTCGTTGACCAATACATCATATACAGCCTGAGCACGGCTTTCGCTCAGGGAGACGTTGTAAGCCGAAGGACCGGTAATATCCGTATGTCCAACGAGCTCAATCCGAACGTCGGGGTTGGCGGCCATAAACCTTGCTGCAGAAGCGATACGCTCATAGTTGTAGTTGTCAATCGCCGAACTGTTCAGACGGAAGTAAACACTAAGCAGTGCTGCCATTGAAGATTCACTGAGATAGGAGGCTGGTTTGGCATCTGCCAGGGAACTCATACGTGAATTCAGATCGTTTTGTTTTTGATCAATGGCCTGAATCTGCTGACGCAGTTGAGCAATATCCTGATCGTAGGTTGTTTGCTCCAGGCGCTGATCAATTTGATCCACCCTGCGGTCAACCTCGGTAATTCTTTCGGTAATGAACTCCATGCGGTGAGTATCGCCAGGATACATCACCACTGAAGGAGAGGCCCACTTCATGGAACGTGAGTTTTTGCCCAGTTTAAAAATTAACCCCAATTTGGTATAATTGTAAGTATCATACCTGGTGTCATAACGATGGAGGGCATCCAGCTTATCCGTTTGGGTGAAGCGATATACAGACTCAAAGGCCAGGTCAATCCTGGGAGAAAGATAAAAACGAACACCCAAGCCCAGTGGAACAGCCAGATCGGCCAGACGCTTTTCCTTTTCTGAGCCATCCTCTGAATAGCCATAGCTTTTTATCAGCTCATCATTAAGGCTGTCAAAATACTTTGACCGGTATGCAACGACTCCAACACCCAAAATACCATAAATGTCAATCCGGTCGTTTCGCCTCCAGCGCGGCGACAAAAGCTTAGAGAGACTAAGCATTCCGCTGACATTGGCTTCCCAAAGTTCGGAGTTAAAGTTGATGTTCTGGTTTTCATCATTGGCTTTCAACTGGCCAAGCAAAAATGAACCCCTGATGGTAAACACTGGCGTAAAGTGATATTCAGCATTCACCCCACCGGCAAAGGAAAATTCATCCAGAACCCTGAAATAATCCCTTTGTTCGATATCAGTAAAAGGGGTTAAAACACCTCCGTTAATTCCCAAGGAAAACCTATTAAAGCCCGTATTAGCCTGACCTTGTAAAAGCAAAGGCTGAACAAGGAGGACAAAGGCCACTACCATCCCTGAAATGAATTTCATAGTTTTCAAAATAAACAGTTTTTTGGTTAATATTGGCTAATGTTTTCTACCATTCTATAAGTGTTTCAAAATTAACATATATAATTGAATGGCAAAATATTTTTTCCAACAAATGTAATTCTAAGTTTATTTAAATAAGAACATGTTAATGACAAAACACGCTTCTTAACAGGTTCTACGTGGAAATAAAAAGCCAGGTTACAAAATTTCTAATGGCATCCCAAAAAACCCGTTTAGAACAAAGCCCTGACCTGCATAGACCCGGAATGCACAGCCTTTATGCCCTCCGATTTACGTCCGTGATAGGTAACATTCAGCTGAAGCCAGGCATTCAGATTTTGCTGCCAGCTTAAGTTCCAGAGGTTGTTGGTTCCGGCTGAAAGACCCTCCAGCATTTCAAAGGCTATTGGGGTATTGAGATCGAATGGGAAATCAATATTCGACAACTGGAACTTCCCTGTCAGGTTGCCCTTCCCGGGAATGCTGTAACGCATTTCAAGGCCTCCCTTATGAATCCTGGCTTTTTCACCCAGGTCAGCAATAATGTTTTCCTTATCTGCATAGCCATAAAATAAGCTCAACCGCCAGCGGTTTTCATGCTGATAACTGACGACAGGTTCTAAAGCATACGATTCAATCCGGTAGTTGCGGTTAAAGAAAAAGGCAGCAAAATTTTCCTTATCGCCAAGGCTGGCTTGCACTTCTGCAGAAATATTGCGGTTCAGATTCCAGCGCGTTCTCAGGGATGTGCTCTTATTTACACGGCTTTCAAACCCATTGCTGAGTAACATTTTGTTCCGGCTGTCCTGCCAGGTCAGTTCAACAAAAAGCTTCCCCCCTGAGCGGTTAAAAAACAGTGAATTCCGGATCAGGGAGTTTAAGCCCACCACTGCAGTATCTGCAACATCTGTCAGGAAAGGTGAGAACTGGGCAAAGGAAACTTCCCCTTGTTCTTTTTTTTCAATTCTCACGGAAGTCTGGTTGCTGAAGCGGGACAGCAGACCTTTGATCCCTGACTCATCGCGCCAGGCTTGCCTGGGGTCAATGGTCAGGGTATGACTATACCTGGTTGAAAACACTTTTGTAAAATCATCCGTTGGGATGAATACCCGGATGAAATTGGCCTGATCAGGAAACTGCGCCAGTTCAAATTCATCCAGTTCCATAATGCCATTGCCATTATAATCCACCCATGAATACACCCCTTGTCCAGTCGGCACTTCCAGGTAGATATACTCCCGTTTCCTTTCCATTCCGCTGCCCGCCTCATAAAAAAGGGAGGATACCACAGCCCCCTTGATCCAGCTAGAGAAATAATCGAAACGGCCTCCAAAAGTATTATCCGCTGCTTGCCCGCTTAAGGCAAGGGAACGGTGATTCAGGTTTAGAAGAACCCGCTGATCGGGGTTGTTTAACAGCTCATAGGTAAAGCCGGCTTCCGTTGCCTGGGCATCGTCAGAGAAAGCATTGCCAAAGGGTTTACGATCTTTCCGCTGCTGATAATATATACGGTATTGGTTCCTGGCTGAATCAGGCTGGCTGAGAAAAAACTGCCATTCATCAAAGTATACACTGGAAGCCATCAGGCTGTCTGTTTGGTTTGTCCGGCGGCGGTTATCCTCCATCTGGTGTTCAATGCCGGCAGTAAAAAACCACACCCGGCGATTCAGGCCAGTATGATGACGATAAAAGTCCGTTTTTTGTATCCCCTTTGAGTTCAGCAGGCTTCCCTGGTAAAAAAACCTATAAGCGCCAAACTTCATCCGGGAATCAGCCTTGTTCATAAATCCTGAATACTGTGGCCCCTGCTGGAATGACCTGAACTGGTACTTAGCCATTCCACTCTGGGGATGCATCAGCTCAATACCCAGGTTAGTGTTATTTTCTGTTGCGCGATCCAGGTTGTTTTCAAGGTTCCAGTCACGCTCAAACTCCACGGATCTGTAGCGTTCAACCGGATTGAAATGGGTGGACGCCAATTCGTGGCTTCCCGTAAGGCCGAATGTCCACTTGCCATCCCCCCAGGCAGGCAATGGCCGCTTATGATCAAACTTCAGTAACAAACCAAAGCCCATATCATCCTGCTGATCCCTGTCGGAGAACAGATTCAGATCGTGGTTGCTCAGGGCAAATTCAAGGCCTGCAGTGGTGTGCTGACTTATCTTATAATCACCACCAATGGTGAGCATCTGGGCTTTTTTCGGGGTCACAAGCTGGATGATGGGCTCATGCGTTCCCTGCCGTTGGCCATTCATCGGGGCAACCCATTGAAATACCCGCCCGTTGGCCGCAGCGTTCACCTGAATGTAATTCCCCTGCCCCTCTCCAACAAAGGAAAATCCCGGACGGTAGAACGCCCTCTGAGGATCAGTGGAATAGACAAACACCGAATCATAGCCCAAGGTATCCGTCATCAGGTACATTACCCGGTCGTTAAAAAATCCAGTACTGTCAACATTCCAGTCAAAAGCCTGCTGAAGGCTGTCGCCCGCGGCAGCCATCCTGGCGATGCGCTCATCGGTCAATTCCTGGAAAAGAGACTGGTTTTTATGATCCTGCTCAGAAAAGAAATGGATATATAAACCACCCTTCTCATTGGAAACCCTCGTCCCACTGTACAAAACCGAGCGGGCGTAATTTCGCTCGGCATATTCAAACTCAACGACAATACGGCTCTCCCTGGTAATCATACGGCGGGTGGTAAAGGTCAGCTCTGCCATATTGTAGTCAATCACATAGTCGTAATCCATTCCCCGGATCAGCAGTTCTCCGTCAATGAATACCCTTTCCGTGCCGGCAATGATGATGATGAAGCTCTCGTTGTTGGCGCCGCTCAGTTTGTAGGGGCCCTGGTTGCCTTCCACGGCCTGCAACTGATTCCTGACATATTTCCCTTTGGCTATGGCGCCCGCAACGGTAATATCCACCTGTGCCCCGCCCAGCAAACCTTCCCCGTGTGCCTTTGTGGAATAGCTGCCCATTCCACCCTGGGCCCTCCGGTTGAAATTCAGGAAATACCCTTCCGGTCTTTCAAGGGTGAAATCACCGGCAGTTAAATGCCCCCCCAGGCCAGACAATTGAATGAAAACCTTGTCGAACTCCTGAATTTGCCTAGTGGTGCCATCAGGCTGAAAGGGGATGTCCTGATCAGAGATCAAGGCATTGACTTCGATGCTTTCACTCAGGTTACCATTCAGCTGAAGATTCATAGCTGATTGCAGTGAAAGATCCTGACGATTTCCAACGGTAATGCCACGGGTAATGCTACCGGTGCTTTGCAGGCCGCTGACTCCAATTAAGCCCTCATCTGATAACGCAGGAGTCAAAGCAAAGGGAAGAGAAGCCACGCTATCTCCCACTGCGAATATTTCCTCCGGATCCTTATGAGAATACGGAGCTGTAAGCAGGATTGGAAAAACCCGGTACCAAACCTTCAGACTGTCGTTCTGCCAATATTCAGGAACTCTGAGGCTCAGGCGGGCATTCGGGGCATCGAGGGTAAAAAAGGCAGAATCAAGAGGAAGTTTGTCTGGCCCATGAATGGTAAAACTCCCTGGTAAAATGCTCAGGGTATCCAGAACATGCTCATGCTGACCCGCAAAAACATTCCGGGACCTGATACCAGAGCCATCCTGGGAATAGACCGGGAGGATCCCAAAAAGAATGATAATGGCCAGAAAGGCGAAAAAACGTTTCAAATAATATGGCTTAAAAAAGAACTCATATTTCACCAAAACAAGGACCCTGCAAAAAAGCACTAAAATTACAGGCCAGAACGCACTTATGCAAACCTGTTGAAAAAAAGAAATCCGGCCTGCAAATATCTCTTAAAAGATCCATTTAATATTTCCTTCAAAAAAAGAATCAAAAACTAACTTTTGCTGAACCCTTTCCGGACCTGTTTTGCGTCAGAGTTTAGACGTAGTTCAAACGTAGTTAACACGTAGTTTAGACGTAGTTAAGACGTGCACACACGTTTAAACTACGTGTTAACTACGTGTTAAATACGTGTCACAGACGTGTTTGTTGCTTTCCGGAAGAATCCCTGATACCTGCAAAAAAGGAAGCTAAATCAAGGGGAACAGGAAAAAAGACGAGGAATGGTTGATGTGCACAGGTATTATATCCCGGACAAAAAGAAGAGGCTGCCCCTTGTGTTAGAGACAGCCTCCTGAAATTGTCAAAAAGAAAAACCAGGCAGGGTCTTAGAACAAGCCTGAAATATTTCCCTCGTTGTCAATGTCGATCTTTTCGGCCGAGGGATGGGTCGGTAAGCCTGGCATACGCATGATGGTTCCTGCGATGGGAATCAGGAAGCCAGCCCCTGCTGCCACTTCAAATTCACGGATCTTAACCGTAAAGCCCCTGGGCCTGCCCAACTTATACTGGTCATCTGAAAGCGACTTCTGGGTTTTGGCAACACAAACAGGAAGCTTGCCCAGTCCGATCTTCTCAAACTGCTTGATCTGGGCCTTGGCCTTTACAGTATATTCAACGTGGTCTGCTCCGTAAAGTTTAGTGGCAATGGTGTGAAGTTTTTCTTCGATGCTCGAGTTGAAGTCATAAATCGGGGTAAAACAGGTGGTGCATTTCTCGGCTTCTTCGTGTACGAGTTTTGCAAGCTCAATGGCGCCTTCGCCACCCTTTTCCCAAGCCTCATTAACGGCAACCTTAACCCCCAGTTTTTCACAAAATTCCCTGACGGTTTCTATTTCTACATCGCTATCGGTGACAAACTTATTAATGGCCACTACAGGCTTAATGTTAAAATGTTTGATGTTCTCAATATGCTTTTCAAGGTTTGGCAAACCATTTTTCACCGCTTCTGCATCGGGTTCGGTAAGCTTGGCAAGTTTTACTCCACCATGATATTTCAAAGCCCTGATGGTAGCCACGATTACTGAAGCATTGGGCATGAGTTTTCCATACTGGCATTTGATATCAAGAAATTTCTCAGCACCCAGCTCTGAAGCGAAACCTGCCTCAGTAACCACATAATCTGAAAGGCTGAGGCCCATCTTGGTGGCGATGAGTGAATTGGTACCCTGTGCAATGTTGGCAAACGGACCGCCGTGAATAATGGCAGGATTTCCTTCGATGGTCTGCACCAGGTTAGGCATAATGGCATATTTCATCAGGGCTGCCATCGCTCCCTGTGCGTGGAAATCGCGGGCATATATTGGCTCATCATCATAGGTGAAGCCTACGAGGATGTTGCCAAATTTTTCTTTCAGATCGTCAATGTCTTTGGCAAGGCAAAGGGCAGCCATTACTTCTGAAGCGGCTGCAATGTCAAAGCCGGTTTGCCTTGGGATGCCTTGTTTGGGTCCACCCAGGCCAATGATAATGTCGCGCAAGGCCCTTTCATTCATATCGATCACCCTTTTCCAGATAATCTTTCGCGGATCCAGGTTCAGGATGTTGTTCTTGCTCTCCAGGTGGTTGTCAATCAAAGCGCTTAAAAGGTTATGAGCCTTTTCAACAGCAGCAAGGTCTCCGGTAAAATGCAGGTTTATGTCTTCCATGGGCAGAACCTGAGCATATCCCCCGCCAGCAGCCCCCCCCTTGATTCCAAACACAGGGCCCAGCGAAGGCTCACGTATTACAACCGTGGTCTTCACACCAATACGGTTCAATCCCTCGGTCAAGCCAATGGAAGTAGTGGTCTTACCTTCACCTGCAGGGGTCGGCGTGATAGCCGTAACAAGCACAAGCTTTTTTTGGCGCACCGTCTTCTCATCAATCAATTTAAGGGGAAGTTTTGCAATATACTTGCCATACATGTGCAGGTCATCTTCCTTTACACCAAGCTTGGCAGCTATCTCTGTTATTGGGCGCATTTTTGAGGCCTTCGCAATCTCTAGATCCGACATATACTTTCCTTTCTTATTTATGGTTTTTTGTTGATTAATTATCCAGTTACGCTATATTCAACCCCTTAAAGGGAAGTTTTGTTTATACAGTTGTTAAAAAAACCAGAATACTAAACCATCACGGTCTCTTTAAACATGATTATGACCTTAAATTTATAAATTTTGGACAAGAAAACCATGGGATGCAAAATAAATTGCAACTTTGTGCTTGCATTGGAAACCTTAGAATAATGTTCAAAAAAACGATCCTTTTTTCCCTGCTGATCCTTTCCTTTTCGGGCTTCTTCGGTTGTGGTGGCCCAAGTATTAAAAAAATGCTGGAACCCGGTGTCAGTCAGGATCTGGCGCAATACCGAAAAAAATTCATCTCCGATATTCATTATCACCTTTTTTTCAATATCCCGGCTGAAAAAGATCAGGCGGTTAACGGCAGGGTAATGATCGAATTTCACCAAAGCAGGGCACAGCGCGGGGTCGTCATCGATTTCAGGGGCGGGGAGGAGAACATACAGCAGGTCGTGGTAAATGGGAAACCCGAAGAATACCAGTACCTGAACCAGCACATCATCCTTTCAAGTAAAAACATCATTCCCGGCCAAAACCAGGTGGAGGTTCATTTTACCTCCACCGATCAAGCCCTGAACCGCTCGGAAGATTTTATGTATACGCTGTTTGTGCCTGACCGGGCTTCCACGGCATTCCCCTGTTTTGACCAGCCCGACCTCAAGGCCTTCTTCTCCCTTGAACTGGAAATTCCTGAGCCCTGGAATGCCCTTTCAAACGGACCACTGCTGAATACTTCAGTAAGCAATGGGCGAAAAACCCTGACCTTCGATTCGGACCAGCCCATCAGCACCTATCTCTTTGCCTTTACAGCGGGCAGGTTTGATACCATTTCAGAAACCCGGGGCGAACGCACCATCACGGTTTTCCATCGCGAAACAGATCTCCCAAAGTTAAACCGCAACCTGGAGGCCATCTTTTCGCAACATTTTGATGCCCTTGCCTGGCTTGAAGACTATACTAGCATCCCCTACCCCTTTAAAAAGCTGGATATGGCCATTCTTCCCGGCTTTCAATACAGTGGCATGGAACATCCGGGGGCCATCTGGTACAGGGATACCCGGCTGCTGCTCGATGAACAGGCCCCCATCAGCAATCAATTATCCAAGGCTGCCCTCATTGCCCACGAAACCTCCCATATGTGGTTTGGCAACCTGGTGACCATGCAATGGTTTGATGATGTCTGGCTTAAGGAGGTCTTTGCAGGTTTCATGGCAGATAAGATCGTCAAGCCACAATATCCGGAGGTAGACCACGACATGCAGTTCCTCCTCAGCCATTATCCCAGGGCATATGCCATTGATCGCAGCCAGGGAACGCATCCCATCAAGCAAAAACTGGAGAACCTGAATCAGGCAGGAACCCTGTATGGCGCCATTATTTACAACAAGGCCCCCATTGTTTTTCAGCAACTAGAATGGCTTACAGGCGTCGAAGCCTTTCAGACCGCCATCAAAGAATATCTGCAAACCTTTGCTTTTGGTAATGCTGACTGGGATGACCTGGCCCTGATCCTCGACAAGCATACAGCCCTTGACTTGATTGCATGGAGCCAGGCCTGGGTCTATGGAAAAGGAATGGCAGAGATCCACTACCAATACCAGTTTATCAATGATACCATTACCGGGATTACCCTTAGCACCAGCCCACCGGCAGAAGGTGAGCCTTTCCCTTCACAAAAGCTGAAGCCTGTAATTTTGGATGAGAACTATCAGCCCATCACGGAAGAATGGTTTTTTGACCAGACTCCTCAGAACTTTATTCTGGAAGCGCCCATATACCAGCCTGTATGCATGCTACTGAATGGCGGCGGAGCGGGATACGGGTATATGGTTCCAAATCGTCTGGCCCGCAGAACCCTTCTTGAACAACTGCCCCTAAGAAATGATGATTACCTCAAAGCTGCCGCCTTCCTGAATATGCACGAAGACTTCCTTTCAGGAAATCTTTCAGCGGAAACTTATTTGCAAGCCCTGGCAACAGGCGTTTCGCGGGCTCAAAATCCGCAACTTGCGAGTTATCTTATCAATAACCTGCAGATGGTTTACTGGCGATTTCTCAATAAAGAGACACGTGATATATTGTGTCAACCCCTGGAAACCATGCTGTGGGAAAAAATGGTCAAAGCCCCCAACGACCAAAAGGCGCTTTATTTCGATGCCTTTGTTGCTATCAGCCATTCCATGGAAGCTCAACTGAAGATCCAGAAAATGCTTAAGCAGGAGCTCTCGGTTTGGGGATTACGGCTTTCTGAGGATCAGCGCTTTGACATGGTAGCCTCTTTGATGCTTCACGAACATCCGAGGGCTGAATGGTATTCCGAAAGGCTTGTGGCCGGCACAACCAACCCCGACAGGCTTCGCCGCATCGAGTTTGTCTTGCCTGCCCTTTCCAGCGATCCGGTAACCCGTGATGCTTTTTTTGAACGGCTGGCTTTACCTGAAAACCGCAGGCCTGAACCCTGGGTACTCGAAGGCCTGCGTTACCTGCACCACCCCTTGCGGTCAGGATCCAGTTTGAAATACCTACCCAAGAGCCTGAAAATGCTAGAGGAGATTCAGCAAACGGGCGATATCTTCTTCCCCCTGAACTGGCTTGAAGCAACCCTCTCAGGGTATAATCAACCCAGGGCAGCCCAAATGGTCAGGGACTTCCTCGATCAGCCGGAATTCACCAACGAAAACCTGAGACTCAAAACCCTCCAGGCTGCTGACCTGCTGTTCCGCGCTGCGGATCGGGAAGAATAAGGGAATAGCATCAGTCCCCCATTCCTGAAAAAACCATTAAATGCCTTTACGGAAAAAGAAATTTAGCAAAAATTTAGGGAAGCAAGGACCCGCTTTTCCTACAATCTAACATCGACGCCAACCCTGAAGATGGGGTTCTGGTAATAGGAGAGACTTTCCGTGTTGAAGTTGTAAAGCAGCATCACATTGAGGGCGACCCGTTCAGAAAGGGGCTGCCGGTAACCGGCACCCAGGAAATAGTTTTCCTCCCAGGAACGCACGCCGGGGTTAAATTGCCCGTCCTGAACCCTTGATTCCAGGTTCAGCCGCTCATACTCGGCATGGATAAACGCCCTGGGGATTACATGGATCCTGGTGAAAAAACTGTAACCGTAAACGTGGGTCACATTGGATTCGCCGAGAAACCGGTCGTTGTAATACTGGTAGGTACCACCCATCCCCGCCGACAACCAGTTTGTGAAACGGTACCCTGCCATGGGTGAAACATTAATAACTGTTTGGGTACCCAGTTGTAATCCAATGAAGCCCCCAACAAAAAACCGCTCACGGATCTTCAGATCTTTTACACGGGGTTCCTCAGACTCCTGAGCAAATAAAGGCATTGACAGCATCAGGCTAGTCAGCAGGAAAACGAATAGGCTCTTTTTCATAACAGGTATTTATCTCTTAACAACTCTCAGGGGGCTGGGGTTCATTGCTTAACAAACTTTCAGGCATTCAATGGCTTGCCGCTAACCGCGGCTTGCATGGCTTTGGCCTTCAACAGGCATTCTTCATATTCTTTCACAGGTTTTGACCCAATGGTGATGGCGCTCCCAGCCATATAACTCAGATATTGCTGCCGTTGATTATATAAAACACTTCGAATCACCACATTGAAATCAAAATCCTTTTCAGGAGAAATATATCCCACGGCCCCTGAATATAACCCCCGCCGTGTGTCTTCATATTGCTCAATCAGTTTCATGGCCTGCACTTTAGGGGCACCAGTCATTGATCCCATGGGGAAGGCATAACGGATGGCATCGGTAAAATGGACGCCCTCGCGCAGGCGCGATACCACCGTAGAGATCATTTGATGCACCTGCCTGAAGGGATAGATCCCGAACAATTCTTCCACCTCTACGGAGCCTTTCCCTGCCGTATGTGACAAGTCATTCCGCACCAAGTCAACGATCATCACATTCTCACTGCGTTCCTTAGGGTCTTCAAAAAGTTCCTGCCTTAAACGGGCATCTTCTTCCGGTGTATCTCCCCTTCTAATGGTTCCTTTAATTGGCTGTGAGACCAGTTTATCTCCTCTCTTGCACATAAAACGTTCCGGACTGGCACACATCATGAATTTGTCATCCAGCTGATAATAACAGGAAAACGGGGTTGGCGATAAATCATTGAGCCGGCCGTAGAGGGCCAGTGGGTCCACCCTGGCTTTCTCCGCATAGAATTCCACACAGTAATTCATCTCGTAAATATACCCCAGTTGTATGTTTTGAAGGATATTGCCCACCTGATGCAGATACCGTTCCCGCGCTACCCTGGACTTCATTTCCAAAGGGGCAAAGGCTGGGGACGGACTCCAGGCAAAGCGGTCAAGGGAATGAAATACCCGTGACGGGTCAGAATACGCCCCAAATCCGGGCAAACAACCAATGCGAACATGGTCAGGAAAAGGAAAAATCAACACCACCGGACGAAAAAAATGCATCAGGGGCATCCCTACCCCATCCGGGTTGTTGCTTTCCAGTTCCTCCAACTGGTTCTTCAAGTCATAGCCAAGGAAACCAAAAAGCCAATCGTGATGTTTATCGCTGAAGGCCTGCAGTGCAGAAAAGTCATCGCTTCCATCCCCATAAACCTCTTCGGCCACCCCAAGGGCAAGCACCTGTTCGAAAGCACTGTAGGGATCGTGCAAAGCCTGGTTTGAATTTAATAAACAACAATTGGGAAAATGCCGCTGACCCCACTGCAGCATTTTCAGAAAAAAGTGCTCGCCGGTAATAACCGGAAACTGGGCATAGATCCTTTCCAATGTCGTATATTATTAAAAAAAGGGGAACAACCGCTTTCTCAGCCATTGTTCCCCTGATCAATCAGTAGGTTATATTTCCCAAACGTCCCCGCTGCGAAGCAAGTCGTTTACCGTTTTTATTTTGGAGTTTTTCTTGCCATACTCGATCTGCTCCTCCAGCAGGTCATCATAAGTCGCAAAAGGAGCTGAACGAATCACACCCAATGCCACCGGAAAGTCAGGCGGCATCAGGCGGCCCAGCATACGGTGGATGGCCGGATCTTTGGAGTATTGGTCGTGAACCAGGATATCCTTTTCTGTGATGCCATCCTTACCAATGGTTACCACTGTCAGGCCTGTTCCCTTCAGAATGAGCCCTTTATCCTTGTTATTGCCAAAGATCATGGGTTCACCGTGCTTCAAAATCAGCTGGTGTTCCTCACGATTTTCGCGATCGGTGATTGCGCTATGGGTCTTGTCGGCAAAAATTACACAGTTCTGCAGAATTTCGACAACGGAAGTCCCGTCGTGTTTGGCAGCCTCATACATCACCTCGCTCATCAGCTTGACGTTGTTATCGGTCGAGCGGGCAAAGAAGGTGCCTTGTGCGCCCATGATCAGTCCTGCAGCCACAAACGGATGCTCAATGGTACCCTGGGGAGAGGTCTTGGTCACCTTGCCCATGGGCGTGGTGGGCGAATACTGCCCTTTGGTCAGGCCATAGATCTGGTTGTTGAACAACAGGATGTTTACGTCAATATTGCGGCGAACGATGTGAATTAAATGGTTTCCCCCAATGGCCATTGAGTCGCCGTCACCAGTAGCGATCCATACACTCAGGTCGGGATTGGCAATCTTAACTCCGCTGGCAATGGGGTTTGCGCGCCCGTGAATCCCGTGAAAACCATAGGTGTTCACATAATAAGGAAAGCGGGATGAACAGCCAATACCCGAAATAAAGGTGAAGTTCTCTTTGCGGTAGCCAATGCGCGGAAAGACATTCTCAACGGCAGCCAGGATGGCATGCGCCCCGCAACCCGGGCACCATTTTACCATCTGGTCGCTGACAAAATCTTCTTTCGTTAACTCTACGGGAGAGATCTGGATTCTCTTATTTTCTAACATATTACTTGTCCTCCAATAGTTTGTTGAAAGCTTCGGTCAGCTCCTGCACCTGAAAAGGCAGGCCCTGCACCTTATTAAACTGGTGGTACCGGAAGTCGGGATGCGTCATCCGCAGGTAGTTTACAAACTGCCCGCTGTTTAATTCGCAAACAATGATTTTCTTAAAACGCGAAAAGACCTCTGCCGTATTATTGGGCAAGGGCATAATGTAATTGAAGTGGGCCAGGCTGACCTTTTTACCCTCTTCCTGCACCTTTTGAACTGCCGATACGAGTGCTCCTTCCGTGCCTCCCCAGCCTACGACCAGCAGGTCACCCTTTTCCTCACCCTTCAATTCTTGCAACGGAATGTAGTCAGCCACACGGTTGACTTTTTCTTCACGGATATTCACCATCAACTGGTGGTTAAGGGGATCGGTCGATACGTTCCCATCAATATTGGTTTTCTCCAGGCCACCGATGCGGTGCCTCAGGCCTTCCATGCCCGGTAGTGCCCACTGCCTGACAAGGGTTTTCTCGTCGCGGCGATAAGGCTTGAAAGTGGGATCATTCGGTTTAGCAAGCGGTGGCTGAATTGCCGGCAATTTTGTTGTATCAGGGATCTTGAACAATTCCGAGCCAAAGCCAATGTAACCGTCTGTCAAAAGGATGACGGGAGTCATATGTTCCATCGAAAGTTTAGCAGCTTCATAGGCAAAGTAGAAGCAGTTGGCTGGGGAAGAGGCTGCCATCACGATGGCAGGGCATTCACCGTTACGCCCATACAAAGCCTGCATCAAATCGCTCTGCTCACTTTTGGTAGGCATCCCCGTCGAAGGACCTGCCCGCTGAACGTTAACAATCACCAGCGGAAGTTCGGTAATCACTGCTAGACCAATAGCCTCGGATTTCAAGGAAAGCCCCGGACCTGAAGTGGTAGTCACTGACAGCGAGCCCGCAAAGCTGGCACCGATGGCCGAGCAGATGCCAGCTATCTCATCCTCAGCCTGAAAAACCTTGGCGCCAAGCGATTTGTGCTTGGCCAGTTCCATCAGGATTTCAGTAGCCGGTGTAATGGGATAGGAACCCAGGAACAATGGCCTGCCGCTGTTTTCCGAAGCAGCCAGTAATCCCCAGGCAGTGGCGATGTTACCTGTAATATTACGATAAAGACCCTTTTCAAGCTTGGCAGGGCCTACCTTAAAAGTCGATTTAATCGCTTCAACGGTTTCTGCATAATTGAAACCAGCTTTCAAGGCAGCCTTGTTAGCTTCCACGATAATGGGCTTAGCCTTGAATTTCTTCTCCAGGAAGTGCAGGGTGACATCCAGGTCACGGTTAAACAGAAAATACAAAAGGCCCAGGGCAAAGATGTTTTTAGTCCTCTCGGCCGAGCGTTTGTCAAGGTTAAGGTCTTTCAGGCTTTCCTGAGTGAGCAGTGAGATAGGCGCCTTGATCAGGTTGTAGCTGTCAAGCCTGCCATCTTCCAGGGGGTTGGTCTGGTAACCGGCTTTCTCAATGCCTTTTTCATCAAAGGTGGCCGAGTCAATAACAAGGGTGGCACCAGGTTTTGCCCACTTCAGATTGGCTTTGAGCGAAGCAGGGTTCATGGCCACCAGCACATCACAAAAGTCGCCCGAAGTAAAGATCTTACGCTGCCCAAGATGCACCTGGAACCCGCTTACCCCTGCAATGGTATTCTGGGGTGCACGGATCTCAGCCGGAAAATCAGGAAAGGTGGCCAAATCGTTGCCGGCAATCGCCGCCGAATCCGAAAACAGGGTGCCTGCCAACTGCATCCCGTCTCCAGAGTCGCCAACAAACTTAACCACCACATCTTCCAGCTCAACAATATTCTTTTTTTCTGCCATAATAGAATAAGGTTTTTGGTAGGATATGGATATTAAAACTTTTTAAAAGAATCATTTAGAAAATTCGACCCTTTGACGCTGCGAAGTTATAAGTTTAAAACGTAATGGATCGAATAATTCCTTACTTTTTACCCTTTTCTGGGCAATCCTTATTTAAACCCATTCCAAATTTCACCCTTGCCCCAAAATTATCGTTTTATATCAATTTAAGGCTTTATCTTTGCTGTGGAATTAACCTATTAGTAACCGTAAATTTTTGAAGTAATGGCCTACGTAATCACTGAAGATTGCACTGCTTGCGGCAGCTGCATTGACGAATGCCCGGTTGAAGCCATCTCTGAAGGTGACATCTATAAGATCGATCCTGATGTATGCACCGACTGCGGTTCATGCGCAGATGTTTGCCCGGTTGAAGCAATTCATCCCGAATAAAACCCGGCTTCCCGGAATAATTCCGGAAGAAATGAATGAAAGAGCCCGTATTGTGATGCGGGCTTTTTTATTTGCCTTTCTTCATTAATTTTGTTGATCCCTTTACAGCAAATTTAAATCAGGCCTCCAGGGGGGCGCTTAACTTCTTTAGGTTTATGAAAAAAAAGCAGGAAGATGGCAGTGTGATGTCGTTCTGGGGTCATCTCGAGGCCCTGCGCGGACACCTGATCCGTTCGGCCTCCGCCATCGGTGTGTTTGCCCTGCTGGCCTTCCTCAACAAGGATTTCCTGTTCTCACGCGTGATCCTGGCCCCCAAAGAGCCTTATTTCCTTACCAACCGCGTGCTTTGCAGCCTCGCAGAAACTTTGTCGGCCCCGGCCCTCTGCATCAATAAAAATCCCGTCCAGCTGATCAACATCGATATGGCCGGGCAGTTTACCACCCATATCCTAACTTCCCTGGTTGCCGGCTTACTACTGGCCATCCCCTTTGTGATCTGGGAGATCTGGCGATTCATCAGGCCGGGCCTCACCTCGCGCGAACAGAATAGCTCGCGCGGTGCCGTGCTTATTATCAGCGGCTTATTTATCATCGGGGTCCTCTTTGCCTACTTCCTCATCGTGCCCCTGGCCGTCAACTTCCTGGGTTCCTACCAGGTCAGCGACATGGTGGCCAACCAGATTGCCCTGCGCTCATACATCTCCACCATTACAACTCTAACCCTTGCAACAGGACTGGTGTTCGAACTTCCTGTCTTCGTTTATTTTCTAAGCCGCGTAGGGGTGCTAACCCCTGCCGTGATGCGTAAACAACGCAAGTTTGCCCTCGTGCTCATTATCATTTTATCGGCCATTATTACCCCGCCCGACGTCTTCAGTCAAATTCTGGTCAGCATCCCACTCTTTTTGCTGTATGAAATCAGCATTGGCATCTCTGCCAGGATAGAAAAAGAACGGCTCGACAAGCAGGACTTCTGATTCTGCTTCCCCAGTCTCCCATTGCTTTTCTGTTGCAATGCTGGTTTGGCCATTTTTCTTAAACTTTTTTAATTATTTTCTGTTATCAATGCAGAGAATGCCTCCGTTGTTTTTTGTTCCCGAAAGCGGAAAAAAACGTGTAGCTTTATATAAATCGGAAATAATCAATCCATAATAATCATTTTAATCCTTTCATTGAAAATGAACAACGCACAGTTTTATTTTGACCGCCCTGCCAACGAGCCCATCCACCCCTATACGGAAGGAACGCCTGAACGCCTTGAGCTGGAAAAAGAACTCGAGCGCCAGAGCCAGACGGAGATAGAAATCCCACTGATCATTGGTGGCAAGGAAGTTCGAACTGGCAAGACCGCCAAAGTAGTCATGCCCCATAAGCACGGGCACGTGCTGGCCACATACCACATGGCTGGAGAGAAGGAAGTACTGATGGCCATCGAAGCTGCCCTGGAAGCCCATAAGCAGTGGCAGGTGATGTCGTGGGTCGAACGCGCCTCCATCAACCTCAAGATCGCTGAATTGATTGCCAACAAGTACCGGCACGTGATGAATGCCGCCACCATGCTGGGGCAAAGTAAAAACGTCTTTCAATCGGAGATCGATGCCGTTTGCGAGACCATCGATTTTATCCGCTTCAACGCCCATTACGTTTCCGAGATCTATAACGACCAGCCCCATTCGGAGATCGGAAATCTGAACCGGCTGGAATACAGGCCACTTGAGGGTTTTGTCTTCGCCGTCAGCCCCTTCAACTTCACCTCTATTGCCTCCAACCTAGTGCTTTCTCCTGTGCTGATGGGTAATACCGTGGTATGGAAACCCGCCACCACCGCCCTGCTTTCCAACTATTACCTGATGAAGATCTATAAAGAAGCCGGGGTGCCCGACGGCGTCATCAACTTCGTGCCCGGCCCCGGGAGCACCATTGGCAACGCAGCCGTGAACCACAAAGACCTGGCCGGCATTCACTTCACCGGCAGCAACGGTACCTTCAACCATTTGTGGAAAACCGTGGCCAACAATCTGGAGAACTACCGCTCTTATCCCCGCGTGGTGGGCGAAACCGGGGGCAAGGACTTCGTCTTTGTTCACCCCTCGGCCGATGTGGACGAGGTGGCCACCGCACTGGTGCGAGGCGCTTTCGAATACCAGGGCCAGAAATGTTCGGCCGCTTCAAGGGCCTATATCCCCCAATCATTGTGGGATTCAATCAAGCGCCGCATTGACCGCAACCTCAAACTCACACAAAAAGGCGACCCCAAGGATTTCTGCAACTTCGTAAATGCCGTCATCGACGAAAAGGCCTTCAATCGTATCATGGGCTACATTGACAAAGCGCGCGATTCAAAAGACGCCGAGATCCTTTTCGGCGGGAAGGGCGACAAATCGAATGGCTTTTATATCGATCCTACCGTGATCCTGGCGCGCGATCCCCATTTCATCACCATGGAAGAGGAGATCTTTGGCCCGGTGCTCACCATTCACGTTTATCCCGACGAGAAATTTGAAGAAACACTGCAACTGTGCGACAACACTTCGCCCTATGGCCTCACCGGCTCCATCTTCAGCAAGGACCGCTACGCCACTGTTAAGGCTTGCGCCACCCTTCGTTATACCGCAGGCAACTTTTACATCAACGATAAGCCTACAGGCGCCGTGGTTGGGCAGCAGCCCTTTGGCGGCTCACGCCAGTCGGGTACCAACGACAAGGCCGGAAGTCATCTCAACCTCTTGCGCTGGATCAGCCCGCGCACCATCAAGGAAACCTTTCTGCCCCCCACCGATTTCCGCTATCCCCATATGCAGGAAAAAAAGTGCGGGTGCTAAACCGAACATCATTTTCAGTTTCAATTAAAAACGGCGGCTTCCGGGCTGCCGTTTTTGTTTTGAAAATGACGGTGCCAGAAGGAATCCTGAAAGCCCTGATATTGAGGGGTCTCTCCTACCACCTTCGGAGTTAATACGGAGTTTATACGGTTTAAACCGTATAAACTCCGTATTAACTCCGTATTAACCCATA